>NZ_LSIS01000476.1:0-17931 GCF_001556365.1 Blastomonas sp. CCH1-A6
CCGGCGAACAGCAGTCCGCCCGCCGCGATCCAGGGCTTGCGCCGCCCGAAGCGCGAGCGCGTCCGGTCGCTGAGCACGCCCATGAACGGATCGAGCAGCGCATCCCACAACCGGCCGACCAGGAAGATCAGGCCGATGGTGGTCAGCGACAGGCCATGGTCCTGCGCATAGACCGGCGGCAGATAGACGCCGAGCGGCAGGCCCGCTGCGGCGACCGGGACCGCGATGGCCGAGAAGCGGGTCAACCGCCAGGCCGATAGCCGGTTCTCGTCCGTCGCTGGGGCTGCGGATGATGTGTGCGGGAACGGGAAGATCGTGGCCATGGTCGTGTCCCTTCAGATCTTGGTGCGCAGCGTGACGCCTATCGTGCGGGGTTCACCGATGATTGCCGTGATCGCGCCCGTATTGCCGGGGCTCAGCGTCTGGAAATATTCAGTGTCGGTGAGGTTGCGCGCCCAGATCGAGGCGTCGATCGAACCATCGGCAAGCCGCACGCCGATGCGCGCATTGAGGAGACCGTAACCCTCGACCTCGCCATAGCGTGACAGGCTGACCGTGGTGTTGAGCGAAGAGCGATGCGAGAAATCCGCATGGCCGTAGAGCTCCAGGGTATGCCCGCCGCTTTCGAACAGCGGCTGCGAGGCGTCAACGCCCAGCGTGTAGGTGAACTTGGGCACGCCGGGGATCTGCCGTCCGGTCAGGTCCTGGATGCCGCCAAGGTTCAGGTTCTCCGGCGCCTGCGGGGCGTTGCGATAATCGCGGAAGGTCGCATCGACATAGGAGCCCGAGGCGGTGAAACTCAGCCATTCGCTCGGCGCGACGACCAGATCGGCCTCGATCCCGCGCGAGCGCACCTTGGGGATATTCGCGATATACTGGCGAACGTTGACCGTGCCCGGCGTCAGCTCGGTGATCGCGGTCTGGTAATCGGTGGTCTCGGTCCAGAAGCCCGCGAGGTTGAAGGTGACCCGCCGGTCCCAGAGCTGGCTCTTCAGCCCCAGCTCGAAATTGTCGATCTTCTCGGGCCGCACGTCGGGGTCGATCCCGGCCGGCAGGTTGGTGAGATTGAGCCCGCCCGACTTGTTGCCGCGCGAGTAGGTGGCATAGGTCAGCACGGCCGGTGTCGGCTTCCATGACAGGCTCAGCAGCCCTGACAGGCTGTTGTCGGTGAAGCTCGTCTCGAAACTGGTGACGGGATTGAACTGGTTGCGGATCGCGAGCGCGGCGGTCGCCACCGCTGTCGGCAGAGTTGCCAGATTGGTGCCCGCAACATGGAACTGGCTGAACGCGCCCGACTTCTTCTCGTTGGTGAACCTGAGGCCGCCGGTCAGCGCGAGCGTATCGGTGATGTTCCAGTCCGCCTGGCCAAAAAAGGCGAGGCTCTTGGTCTCGGGTGTCGAGATCGAGTTCGCCTCGAACCCGTTGAGCGCGGCATTGCCCACCGCTGCGGCGACCGTCGGCAGGTTCCAGTTGGCCGCATTGGCGCCGTAGGCCGTTGCGCCGAAGCCGCGCACGATCTGCCAGAAATAATAGGCACCGACGACATAATCGATGGTGCGCTTGCCCGTCGAGGCGAGCCGCACTTCCTGGCTGAACTGGCGCTGGCGGTTGGCCTGCTGCGCTTTAGTGATGATCGGCAAAGCGGTCGCGTCGCCGTCATTGGCCGGGTTCCAGTCCCACCAGCGATAAGCGGTGATCGAGGTCAGCGCCGCGCCGCCCAGGTTCCAGTCGATCTGGCCGGACGCGCCATAGCTGTCCATGTTCGACTGAAAGGGCGAGTTGGAATCGCCCAGCCTTGCGAACGGATCGATCGGCAGCGGCGTGTAGCCCGCACGCGCCGAACGTTGCAGGAAGTTGTTCGGGATGACCGCGCCGTTATCGTAGTTCGAGAAGATCCCGGCGAAGACGTTGAGCACGAAATCCTGTTTCTGGCGGGAGAAATCACCGATCAGCTTGATGTCGAGATTGCTCGCCGGACGGATCAGCAACTGGCCGCGCGCTGTGAAATTGTCGTAATTCTGTGCGTCCTGCCGCGTGGTGACATTGTACAGGAAGCCGTCGCGGTGCGTGTCGGCCAGGCTCAGGCGGAAGGCGACGACATCGCCGATCAGCGGCCCCGAGAGCGACCCGCGCACCTGATGATAGCCATAGTCGCCGACCGTCGCCTCGCCCTGGAATTCATAATCGAACACCGGTGCGCGCGTGGTGATGTTGATCGCGCCGGCGGTGGTGTTCTTGCCGAACAGGGTGCCTTGAGGCCCGCGCAGCACCTCGATCTGCTGGAGATCGACGAGATCGAACTGCGACTGGCCGACGCGGCCATAATAGACATTGTCGATATAGAAGCCGACGCCGTTCTCGAGCCCGTCATTGGTCAGCGCGACGTTGGAGCCAAGCCCGCGGATGTTCACATTGGTGTTGCGCGGGTTGAAGCTGAAGATCTGCAAGCTGGGGACGAGCTGCTGGATCTGGCCGAGCGTGAAATTGCCCGTCGCCTCGAGCTGGCTGTTGTCCACGACGCTGAGCGCGATCGGCACATCCTGCGCCGTTTCCTCGCGGCGGCGCGCTGTGACCACGATCGCGGCGGATGCGGCTTCGGCGTCTTCGGCCAAGGTGTCGCTACTCTCGGGCTGGTCTTCAGCAGCCCAGGCCGGCCCTGCGGTCAGGAACAGCGCAGTGCTGCCGAGCAGCGCGGCCAGACCTCGCTTGCGGACCAAGCGGGCGTTGCGGTTGGATGTGTAGGTCATGCTGCGCGCCTCCGGGTTGCGGAGACAGGGACAATCGAAGTGCCTTCGTCACGCGCATCATCGGCGCAGGGGTCGGGGAACTTGAGGATGACCGGCGCGCGCGGGGTCGAGCCGACCGGCTCGGGGAAAGGGCCATAGAGAGCAGCAAGGCTCTGCTGGATCGAGACGGGGTATTTCGCCAGGTCGGCGGTAGTGAAGGCAGGCTGGATAGGCATAAGGCACCGTTCGCTCCCCCGACGCCAGACGGGGAAACGCCATCAATCGTATTGGTAGGTGAGCAGGCCGTGCATCAGGCGAACGTGGACAGACGGGCCGCGCCAGGGTCGCACCCGTGGCCGGTTCAGGGTCTGGTTGATCGTGTCCGAAAGCTGCGGCGTGCGGTTGGACGCGCTGAACAGCGATTCAGTCTGTCAGGTCTTGCACATGATCGTTCGCATCGTTTTCTCCCCAAAGAGACGTGGGGGGAACACGGTGCCTGGCGCTGTCGCCTTCAGCATCGCGCGCTTTAGCCGTTGGTAACGCGGAGCAAGCTGCTTCCCATTCAAACGCCGCGGGCCGCTGGGGCCATAGTGCGGATGGGATTATCCATCCGCACATTCATAACTATATTGGTTGAGAAGTGGGGTCAAGCCTGTTGCGCCCGGTGCCGCACAACAAATTCTGCTCTACCCTGAAAGCTGTGCTTGTTGCCTTGCAATGGCTCCGCTGCCCGTCAGAATGTCGCGATCAGCGCGAGGCTGATATAGCGGGTATCGCCAGTCGCCGGCGCGTTCGGGGCTGCGCGCAGGAACTGTCCCTTTGCCAGCAGAAACGCATTGAGCTCGCTGCGCAGGCTGCCGGGCACCAACCAGTATCGCACCCGACCTTCGAGCTGGTGTCCGGCAAAGCTACCCGATCGTCCCCGCACGTCCCGGACGCCGGTGGAGGCGAAGCTGTCCGCTCGCTCTGCGAGCCACATCGGGCGATAGGAGACAAAGCCGTCGTGGCGCTTGCCGGGAGCGGCCTCGATGCGCACCCCGGGGCTGTCGATATTGCTCCGGCCGATCGCCGCCAGAACGCCGGCCGGGCTGAAATCGGCGCGGCGCATGCCGAAAAGGGTATCGAACCGGCCATATTTGCCGCCGGGGGCATCGCCGCTGGCATGATCGTATTCGACCGAGATGCGCAGCCGCGCTGGGCCAGGAAAGGTATATCCCGCATCGGCATGTGCGAACCACGAACTGACATCGAGCAGCGGGGCGGTCGTGCGCGTCGTCTCGCTGGCCTCGCCGAACTGGTAGGCGGCTTCCACCTCGAAGTCGGGCTTGCCTGCCGCGGGTTCGCGGATCAACCGCGCAGCGAAGGTGTGCAGATTGCGGTCGCGCGTCGCACGGCGCAGCGAGTCTCTCTCCTGCAAACGGATATACGAGGCTTCGGCCATGATCCCGGCGATCACATCAGGGTGCCAGACAAGGCCGCCCCACAGCCGAAGATCAAAACTCTCCTTGTCGAGCGCACCCCGGTTGTCGAGCACCGATGGCTGGTCGTCGGGCAGGCGGATCTGGGGTAGAGTGTAGATGAACGTTGCCTGCGGCCCGCTGCGGATCTTCAGGTCGGCGCGCAGACCGGTATAGCCGTTAGTGGTGTTGCGGTAATCGTCTGCGGCCACCAGCCGCCGAGACCCCAGGTTGAGAATGAAGCGACCGGCTTCGAGCGTCAGCTTGTTGCCCTTGCCCGGCTCGAGATCGAGCGCGACATAGGCTTGCACGGGCTCGAGCGTGTTGACATCGTTGGCGCTGACCGACGAGCCGGGTCGCCCGAGCCAGGCACGGCTGTCGAAGACCTCCGCGCCGATCCGCAGCCCAGGCGACGGCGCAAATTCCACCAGCAGCGTCGAGCGCATTGCAATCTGCTCGTCCTGCGGCGGCAGGTTGATCCGCGGCTGCCCTGTCAGGCTCTCGTAGCGCAGCCGGATGCTGCCTGAGACCTTGATGTCGGATGGATTGCCGATCGCGTCCTGCAAGCGCGGTGGCTTGGCGTGCACGGGCGATGGGAAGGCAGCAAGCAGCGCAGCCGGTGCGGCAGTGCGCAGAAATGTTTGAAACATAAGCCTCATCGTGGCCAAACCGGCCATGAAATGAAGCAACCCCTGAGCGCGCGCTGCGCCTAACCGGGCGGTCGCACTAACCCGGTGCTTAGTTCTTGCCGCGATTCGAGGCGCAGTGCAATCGTTTTGTCATGTAGTTTGGTAGAGAATAAATGGGTATGCGCGGATTGACAGATATGTTCCTTATTTGTTCTAATTGGGTGATGCGATTCAGCTTCACCCATGCCCACCCATGATCCCGTCACCGCCATCGCCATGCGCACGCTCGAGGACGTTGTCGCGCAGGCGCAATGCGGTGCCGTCCACCGCACATGGGGCCATCGGCTGGCGCTGAGCTGGCTGGTGCGTGGTGGTGTGGCAGCGGACTGGCAGGCGAGCAGCTTCTGGCAGACGATCGACGATCCGGTCGCATGGGCCTATTCCGAACAGGGCGGGCACGACCACCGCATCTCCATCCTTATGGGACTGCTCGACACCTGGTATCTCGTGCTGCGGCAGCCCCGGCCCTCGCTTCAGCAGCGGGCACGCTGGGCTCGAGCTTATGCCCCCGACATTGACATGGGCAGCGGCACCCCGCAGCTTCCCTGCATGTGTAATCGCTACCAGCCGGGCGAACGGCAGCGCATCGAAGATCATTTCTCGGCCAAGGTGCTGCGTGCATTCAACGAGGGACCGGCGACGGTGCACCCCAGGGAACCCGGCTGGGTCGTGCGGCAGCATGACGGCCAGATGGTGCTCGAGCAGATGACCTGGGGCTTCCCCGTCGTGCTGCGTGGCAAGAAGGGCCAACCGCTCAAGCCCAAGCCGGTGAACAATGCGCGCTTCGACAAGCTGGGCGCCTTCTGGAAGCGCTGGGCTCTGCTGCCCGAGCATCGCTGCCTGATACCGGCTGCGCGCTATGCCGAGGCCGTCGGCACGCCGGGCAAGATGACCGAAACCTGGCTGTCGGTGAAGGGCAAGCCGATCTTCGCCTGGGCGGGCCTCTGGCGGACATCGGACGAGTGGGGCGAGGTCTATACCGGCGTCATGACCGAGAACGCGCCGGAACTGGAGCACATCCACGACCGATCGCCGGTGATCCTCACGCCCGACCAGTGGCAGACCTGGCTCACCGCGCCGCTCGAGGAGCTGTATCAGTTCGACCGGCCGTTCCCGACGGATGCCATGTGCGTGGAGGCGACCAAGGAGCTTTGGGCACGGCGGTGAGCTTGTGTCGCCGGGCCGGTGGATGGCTCTTCCTGTGGCTACCCGCCTGATAGGCTGCACCCGGATATGGGGGACGCGGATTTTCTAAGACATCTCGCTTTGGCGATCCATGGGCAGGCATCATTACGGAATGAGCGCCGCATCATCCATGTCCCGGCAGCCCCCTGTGGCATGATGAGGCGAGGGGCTGAACTTCTTGCTTGGCGCGGCGGGGGGACGGCGGCTAAGGCTGGCAGCACACACCATGGCGTTATTGAGGAGGGCGAGTGCCGATACTGGACTGGATGACGCGCGGTGAAGATGTGCGTGCGGCGGCGCAGGTGCCGTATCGGTTGCTGGAAGCTGTGCCTGAGCTCAACGGCGGTGATTCGGCGTCGGGCAACATGCTTATCCAGGGCGACAATCTCGACGCGCTCAAGGCGTTGCTGCCCTATTAAAAGGGCGCGGTGAAGTGCATCTATATCGACCCGCCCTATAACACGCGCTCCGCGTTCGAGCACTATGACGACAACCTGGAGCACAGTCAGTGGCTCTCGATGATCTACCCCCGGCTGGTGCTGTTGCGCGATCTGCTGGCCGAGGACGGGAGCATCTGGGTCTCGATCGACGATAACGAGGGGCACTACCTCAAGGTCATTATGGACGAAGTGTTCGGGCGGCGAAATTTCATTGCGAACGTCGTGTGGGAAAAATCCGATAGCCCGAAGATGGACTCGAGATTGTTCTCATCACGGCACGATCACATATGCCCATGTGTCCGAGCGCAATTTCTTCGAGGCGGCAGAGGGGCTGAAGGACCGGCTGACCGAGATGGGCTTTGACGAGCGCACGGCGCTGGAAGCGATTGTCGAGCAGCCTCAAGCGTTCGAGTGGCGCGAGGACCAGCCGCTGTTCACCGCACCAGTGCTGCCGGTGCTGAGCGTGCATGAGCGCCCGGATCAGAGCGACTGGACCCCCGAGATGGTCGAAGCGACGCGCATGGCCGACGATGGCCAGGGCGGGGTGGCGATCACCTTCAACGCCGATGCCCCGGATGAGGTGCTGCTCAAGGTCGCCGCCGCGATCAGCGCGGGCACGACCAATCCCACCACGGCCGTCGAGGCGTTCATCGCGCGCCGCGCGGAGAGCCTGTCACCGGCCGAGAAGGGTGAGGTGCTGACCCTTCCACGCCTCGCCATCGAGGGCGACGACGGTCAGATTGAGATCGTCTTCCCCGAGACGCTGGTCGATGTCGGTGGGTGGGACCTGAGCCAGGTCGATACCAGCCTTCCTGGTTTCGCGCTGACCGAGCGGCCCGATACGTTCGAAATGGACGTCGAGGGTGACCGGGTGGTCTATACCCGCATCGATGCGACCGCCGAACTGGCGCTCGACGATGCGACCGACTGGGATGTAGCGGCGCTTTCTCGCTGGCTCGACCGCACGACCCGGCAGCGCGACGTGGCCCAGCCGATCTTCCTGGAATATTGCCGCCGCGTGGTGGCGGGCGTCGCCGAGCGCATACCGCTGGCCCAGCTCGTGCGTGGCAAGTTCGCGCTGCGCCGAGCGATCATCGCGCGGGTCAAGGATCTGCGTGAGCAGGCTGGCATTCGCGGCGTGCAGATGCTGATGACCGACATCGCGCCGGTGCTGGCGCTGGGCGACAATGGGTTCAGCTTCTCGAAGCGAGGCTATGATCCCCGGACGCCCTATGTCGGGAACTGGAAGCCGAATAAGCACCTGTTCGCCCAGGTCGGCGATCTCAAGCATGGCGGCGAGGAGTGGCAGGCCGCCATGCAGATTGATGCCCATCCGGCCGTGAAGCACTGGGTTCGCAATGTGGACCGGACAGCATGGTCCTATGCCCTGCCGACCTCGACCGACATGTTCTACCCGGATTTCGTCGCCGAGCTGATCGACGGCCGCAAGCTCATCGTCGAGTATAAGGGCGAGGACCGGACCGATAACCGCGACAGCCTCGAGAAGCGCAACATCGGGGCGCGGTTGCAGGAGATCAGCAACGGGTCGGTTGTGTTCCTCTGGGCCGAGCGTGACCGCGACGGCGGCGTGAGCAGGCAGATCGACATCGCGATCGCTTGAGGGCCAGTTCTCATTAGACGCGATGTGCAGGGAGTTAGCGCATGATTTAAGGCGCGCCCGGCATAACTCGACGCCACCGAGGTTCAACCTGCCAGCCTGACCTTCTCGCGCGCTGACCGCACGTCGCGAGCAGGCGGCGTCCCAAACATCCGACCGTATTCGCGGGCGAACTGCGAGACGCTCTCATAGCCGACGTCAAAGGCAGCGCGGCCACGACTGCGACCCTGTGAAAGCATCAGGCCATCTGATGAACGATGAGGAGGCCCAGGGCGATGCGTGGCATCGCCCTGGGCTATCTTCAAGCCTTCCGCACCATGCCCGACCTACACCCGCCGAGGATCAATTCTTCGCCGTGCCATCCACAAGCGCTTCGATGTCGGCGCGCAAAGTTTCCCACTGCTCGCCATCAAGCTTTGCCAGTCCGAAATGGCGGAGCAGCACCGCACCCTCGGTTGCCAACAAGGCTATCCGCAGTGCTCGGGCCGAAGCTCCACCTTCAAGCAGATCGGCGAACCGCTCAGCATACCAGGACTGGACAGACCCCAAATGATCGGGGGTCTGAATGAGGCCCGCGACAAGCGCAGCGGATCTTGCCGAGCTGTCAGCGTTCTCGTCGAGTGCAATCGCTACGTGCGCAGCGATACGCCTCTCCGGGGATACTTCGCCGACGCCTTCCAGTGCCGCGTTCAGATCGTCGGCATAATCGTTCACCCAGCGATCCAGGAGAGCGCTTATCATCGCCTCCTTGGTGCCGAAGCAGGATTGCACGCCGCCCTTGCTGATGCCCGCTGCCTTAGCGACTGCGTCAATGGTCAGCGCCGCCGCACCGCGATCTGCAACGATCTGGTCGGCAATTGCCAGCACCTGGTCGCGATCGATTGAGGGTCGTCGTCCCATGCCTACTCCTTTTTTCATACGGTGGTATTGAAATATTTCAAATACGATCGTATGTCAAATTCGGAAGGAGATTCAGGCATGGTTGGCCGCAAGGTAGTGATAGTTGGTTCCGGCTTTGGCGGACTCGCCGTAGCACGCGGCCTTGAGGGCACCGATGCTGAAGTGACGATCATCGATCGATCCAACCATCATCTGTTTCAGCCGCTGCTCTATCAGGTCGCGACAGCGGCGCTGAACCCATCGGACACGGCAACCGCGACACGCAGTCTGTTCAGCTCGTCGGACAATGTGCGCGTGCTGATGGACCATGTCATAGGGGTGGATACCAGCCGGTCGGTGGTGCTGACGGACCAGAGTGGGCACGTCGCCTACGACTTCCTGGTGATTGCAACAGGGGCCGATTACAGCTTCTTTGGCCATGACGAATGGGCCGAGCATGCACTGGTGCTCAAAACCATGGATGATGCGCTGACGATCCGCGAGCGCGTTCTGGCAGCATTCGAGCGCGCAGAACTGGAGGTCGATCCTGCCGAACGTGCGCGACTGCTGACTTTCGTCGTTGTTGGCGGAGGGCCGACCGGAGTGGAGATGGCGGGCGCCATCGCCGAGCTCGGGCGGACGACCCTGGCTGGCGATTTTCGACGCATCGACCCGCAGGAGATCCGCATCATCCTGGCCGAGGCAGGCAGCCGTCTGTTGCGCCCCTTTTGTCCGCAGCAATCGGCTCATGCTCTCAAAGCACTCGCCGCGCTGGGCGTCGAGGTCAAACTCGGTGCTGTTGTGCAGCAGATCGAGGACGATGGCCTATGGCTTGGAGACGGCCGCATCGACGCTTCGACCATCATCTGGGCCGCCGGCACCAAGGCACGTGCGGCTGCAAAATGGATCGGCGCAGCAGCCGCATCAAACGGGGGGATCATCGTCGATGAGCACTGCCGGGTGCCCGGCCATGATGCCGTTTTCGCGATCGGAGATGCCGCCAGTCAGACCGCCGCTGACGGGAGCATATTGCCGGGCCTTGCCCCGGTCGCAAAGCAGCAAGGCCGCCACGTTGCGAGAATGATCCGCGCGCAGCTGAGCCATGGCCGGGCGCCAAGGCCATTTCGCTATCACAGCTGGGGCATGATGGCGGTGATCGGCCGGTCGCAGGCGGTAGCCGATTTTGGCTGGCTCAAGGTCAATGGCCTTGTTGCATGGCTGTTATGGTCGATGGTGCATCTGTTCCTGCTCATCGACTTCCGGTCTCGCAGCTCGGTCTATCTTTCGTGGAGCTATGCCTGGTTCACCCATGGGCGGATCGCGAGGCTGCTCACGCGAGGTAGCGCGACCGCACAAAAACCCTTGGTGACCAAGGAGGCATCGTCATGAGTTGGCTCTATCTCGTGCTCGCTGGCATGTTTGAAATCGGCTGGCCCGTCGGTTTGAAAATGGCGCAAACCCCTGCAACCCGCATAAGCGGGATCGCCATTGCCATTACCTTCATGGCGATCAGTGGCGTCCTGCTATGGCTGGCGCAGCGCACCATCCCCATCGGCACGGCTTACGCCATATGGACTGGTATCGGCGCTGCGGGCACGTTTTTGGTTGGCGTGCTGATCTATAATGACCCCACGTCGCTTATGCGCTTTGCGGGCGTCGCGCTCATCATTGCCGGTGTCGTGACATTGAAACTTGCGCATTGAACGCATGTGGCGCACGCAGCCTGCCTGGGACATCTGCGATCATCCTGACCGCTACCAGGCTCGGCTGCGGTTTTACCCATGGAACTGCACGCCGTGTGTGGTGGCTGCGTGCGCATGAGCTTGACGATGGTGATGATGGAATACCCTACCGAGGGGTGCCGGGATCAACCCGAAGCGGCGTAGAGCTTGCATAAGCTCGGTGCACCAAAAACATAAAAAAGGTGGTTTTGTATTACCGTTTTGATGCAAGGTTTTCGGGGTAAGCCAGAAACAGGCAAGCTGCTATTGATCGAAAAAGTTGATTAAAAACGCCGAATTCCGTCAACAAAACAGCAACTAAATTCAACCTGGCGAAGCGCACCTCCATGCCGTCGGATGAGGCATTCAACCACGCTGACTTCGAGAAAATCAAGCTTTTCTGCGGCGTTGCGGGCGCGGCGGTGTAGGGCAGAAACAGCGGAAAGCTGAGTTTTGCTGCCGCGGTCCGACTGGCTTGCCTATCGCCGCCGCAGGCGACCAAAGTCCTGTGCTCCCAACCGCCACAAGTATCATGCTCCTTGCCGTGCCATGGTGCGCACATAGGGCAGCCACAGCAGGATCAGCGTTCCCTCTCCCGGACGGGCCTAGCAATCCAGATGGCCATGCAGCGACGAGGCGCGGGCCTTCATGCTGGCGATACCCTTGCCGGCCTGACGCGAGGCCATGTCGATTGATCCATGGCCATTGTCCGCAACATAGGCGGCGACACCGGCGATCCTTTCGCGCTGGTCCTCGCGGCAGCCGATGCGGATTTCGGTCGCTCCCGCATGGGCGAGCACATTGCCGATCGCCTCCTGAAAGATGCGCAGCACGTGCAGTGCGTTGGCAGCATCGAGCCACGGCAACGGATCGCAGGGCTGGACCTCCCATTTGCAGCCGATACCGGCATCACGAAGGTCTCCTGCCATGCGGTGACGAAGGTTGGCGATGAGCGCCACGAGGTCGCCTTCGACCGGCTCGAGCGAGTCCACCGTGATCTTGAGATCAGCCAGCGCCCGGCTCAGCGTCTTGATCGTGGTGTCCGGCTGGTTCTGCTGCCGCGCGACGGCAAGCGCGGTGATGAGGTTAGAACCGATCCCGTCGTGCATCTCCTGCATCAGGCGTCCGCGCTCAACCGGCAGAAGCTTCAAAATACTGCCAGCGGCTGCGCTGCCGAGGTGGAAGCCAGCGCGACCGACATCATCACCGCCGTGCGCATCAACACCGATGGCGGCGATGCGATGCTGATCGACCAGGTCCAGGTCTATCGCGACGGCCGCAAGATCTTCTGGGACGGCCGCGACAATGGCGGCGGCTATTGCCTCTCCACCGATGCCGGGGACACCGCAGGCGGCTGGGAAGCAGCAGCGAGCGGCTGCTCGAAGTCGCACACGTTCAGCAACCCGGCCTGAGATGGTGTGCGGTGAATACGGAACCCCGCCATGCGATGAAACATGGCGGGGTTGTTTTGGGGGAGAGCTACGTCGTCGCGGGAGCACCGAGGGCACTGTAACCCATGATGCTCCGCAGGGGCGCTACCAGCCGTTCTCAGCGCGTTCTGGCGCGGTCAGCTCCCAACCGATGTCTGCCCTGTATCGATGCGCTACGCAGGGTCCCTTGCACCGTGTGAGCGCTTCCTCGACATGGGCGCGACCGACGCTCGTCAGGGACTTGCCCCAGCCAGGTTCGACCGACAGACCGACCTCGCCGATCCCATGCTTGGCCCGCCAGCGCATCAGCACGCCGATGGCTTCTGGCAGATGGGTAGCGAGGACGATCACCGGAGCGTGCGACCGGCTGATCATACGATAGGTGCGGTAGCTGTCACCGCCCCGCTTGCCGCCGGGAAAGCCGACGACGCTCATGCCGTTGCCGGTTCGAAGAGCATCGAACCATCCAGCTGCTGCACGATCACACCGGCGACGTCGCCACGCTCGACGGTCTTGACGGTGAAGTTGTCCTTGAAGTCGGCGGGAGCCCCCCGACAGATCGAGAACCTGCCAGGTGCATCGCCGGACCTCGCGATCCAGAAGGTGACATAGACCGCCGATGCGTGGTCCATGTCGGTGGCGGCGATGCACATCTCCTCGCCGGTGTTGTCGTTGCGAACGTTGAAAAGCTTCATGTCGTTGACCTCGTCGTCGTTGTTGATGACTTGGTGTGACATGGTCCCGCTTGGCATGCGGGTGGGAAATGCGGTGGCAATGGGTCGAGTATCTAAGTGGAGGCTGGTGGGCTCGTTATGCCATGTGCACCTACCTGCACCATGATGATGAGAATGGCGCGGCCGGCGGACGAGCTAGGCCAACCGGCCGGTGATTTCGTGCCAGAAGTCGCGCGTCGCATCGACGATGGATCGGGACATGGTCAGGCGGCGCTTTTCCAGGCGGTCGTCATGTCTCCGCACGCTCTTGAATAGGTAGTTGACATACCGCTGCCCAGCCCTGGTGAACTCGGCACCATGCTTCGCCCGACGCGTCACCGGATGCCCCCGAATACCTTGGCCAGCTGCTCGCATGGCAGCGTCTTTGATCCGCTCACCGTCACCAGGTGCGTCAATCAACGCACCACCATGAATGTGCAGAATGGTAGGTGCCTTGGTGAGTTTGCTCCATCCCTCGATGACGAAGAAATGCTCCAGCCCAGGTCGAATAACGGCCAGCTCCTTGCGTAGCCTATCCCTGATCTCCGCACGGACGTCTCTCCCCTGGGCTACCAGCTTGGCTTCCAGCTTCGGATGGATGTGGATGTTGAATGTCTGGAAGGACCACTCGTCCATGAGCATGACCGCCAGCTGGACCTTCAGCCATAGGGTCAGGTCGTCCCAGTGGGGCATGGGGCGCCCGTTCTCCTGTGTCCGCTTCGGGAACGGTGCAAGCCTCCTGTTCCAGCTGGGTTTCACCCCCTCCAAACCCATGTAGACTGATAGCGGCTCGATCGGCCGTCTCAGGTTGTTATGCCAGCTGATGCCGCGTGCCCTCAAACGCCGCAGTATTCGGTAGATTTCGACGTCGCGCCGCTTCTTGCGAGCGTTGCGTTGGCGAGGAGGCAAATTTCCACTTTTTCGACGAGATTTCATGGCTTCACAATGCTGCGCGCGATGGCGGGCGGGCCGGTTAGCACCGATGGCACGTCGTTGCTATGACCCTGATAGTCACACCGCTCATTTCACCGCAAATGCGAAAAATCGATCGGCTGCCCGCCCTCAACTACACGGCCATCGCTGATCGGGACGAAGGAGGCCGCCTCAATCATGTCTCGACGGCGTTCGATTGTGCCTTGGGGCATAGTGCCATACCCTGTCGTGGTAATCGTGTCTGCATGGCCCAAAATCAGGGGGCCGAACTCGCGGTCCTGGAAACCGGCAGCCCGCAGCTGATCCGTCATCGTATGCCGGAATGAGTGAGCACCATAGCCGTCACCACTCTGCTTCATGCCGATCTTGGTGAGATAGTCGCGCCACCAATCTGACGGCTCGTCGCCATACTGGCCACGTTTGCCAGGCTGCAACTCGACGAAAAGCTGCCGGTAGCCATTGTTTTTGGATAACTTGCGCTGCCGTTCGACGAAATCGAGCACCCCTATTGCAATCAACGTCGAGTGGATTGGCACAATACGACTCTTGCCAGATTTGGTCCGTTGTCCCGCCTTCTCGTCGTCCCGCAGGTGAAAGCACCAGACTCCATGTTCTCTTACGATGTCCCGGAGTTGCAGCTGCGCAATCTCGCCGATCCGGGCACCTGTAAACAAGCACATGAGCGGTATCCACTTGCGCCAGTCGTCTGCCATCTGGTGGCCAGCTACGTGCTCTTTGCCGTCTTGCAAGAAGCCCTTGAAGAGCGGCGAGCGTAACATGGTGTCAATCTGACTGGCCGAGAAAGGTGGGCGAGGGTTTCTGCGCTTCTGCACCCGCTGGTGTAGGCCATGAAACGGCTGTGACTCCGCATAGCCTTCTTCAACGAGCCAGTCGAAAAGTGGAGCTACGGTGGATGTATATCTGGCTCGAGTAATTGCTGACAGCGTCGGTTCGCAGCGTTGTCTCGCTTGGGCAGCGATTTCTCTTATGCCGAGGCCCTTGTAGTCGTTGCGCTTCGCGAAATTCGGCGGCAGTTTGGCGACGGTGTTCCTGAATTCGCGACATTCATCGCGAGTGATAGACCCGATCGCACGATCGCGTCCCACGAAATCAGCGAACAGTGTCACCACCATACGATCCTGATCGATCCCAGATAGGCGCTTTCTGCCCTCAACGACCCGCTGCTTGGCGTAGTCCTCGAACAATTCGAGAATCGTCTCGCCCGGCGTAGCACGAAGTCGCTCCCGATCCTTCACGCGCCGGACTAGGGGTGTCGATGGCTCAGCTTCTATCCCTGTCGAACTTAATCGATATTGAGCCCGAAGATGGTCACTGCGTGCCTCGGAAATCAAAGCGCAAGTCTGATTGTGTAGCGAACTGCCTCGCGAAACCTCTGCCCCTAATGCTTCCAGCACCGCGTCAGCTTCATCTTCGACGGTCGAGAAATCACCAGTCGCAACTGCCCGGATGTGGTCCTCAAGCTCCATCTGTGTCCAGCGCACATGTCCTTGGAACATGATCGGCCCTTTGCCCCTCAACGTGTTGCGCGCCGTGTCAGCCTCGGCCTTCGGGAGATCGTAACCCATGATGACGGCTGCCTCCTCCAACTCATCGATGGTCGGCTCCCGGACGGTGGCTAAAGCCGCAGGTTGGACAGTTTCGGCGGCGGGGAGTAGCCCCCATTGTGCAAATAGTTCAGCGCGCTTCTTGCCAGCGAGAACCGCTGCCTCGCGTGGATCGGTAGTGTTCAGAGACTCCATGATTGGCTTGGTGCCGTAGCGGTGCTGGACCACTTTAGGCACTGCCATCCGAAACCAGATGAAGCGCGAGTTTTTTCTTGCCCATAGGTAGGGACCGAGTGGCTTTGTCATGGCAGCCTCGTAACTGTCGATGGCCGAAATATACATCGAAATATACAGCGGCTCGTCGCAAAACCCCAGGCAAACTGCGAATCGTGGTTCTAAGTGTGTCAAGCCCTCAATAAGATTCGAATCCTGTCTCCCCGACCAATTCTACCGTCTTGGCAAGTCAGCGCAGTCCGGGCAGCGCCTTGCCTAGCCCGTCCAGCGCTGCCTGCAGCGTCGCGCGGTGCTTGGCGAAGCAGAAGCGGACGAGATGGGTGGGCGCGGCCTCGGCGTAGAAGGCAGAGATCGGGATCGCGGCGACGCCTGCGCTGCCAATGATCGCCTCGCAAAATGCGACGTCGTCCATCACCACCTGCGATGCGGCAAGGTCCACGGTCACGAAATAGGTCGCGGCCGAAGGGATGGTGGCAAGGCCTATGGCGTGCAGGCCAGCGCAGAAAAAGTCGCGGCTCGCCTGATGCTCGGCGCGCGCCATCGCGATCCAGGCGTCCTCGCCGTTCAGCCCCTCGGCCACCGCCCATTGCAGGTGCGGCGGGCTGGTGAAGGTGAGGAACTGGTGCGCCTTGGCCAGCACGTGTGCGATCGGCGGAGTGGCGCACATCCAGCCGAGCTTCCAGCCGGTCAGTCCGAAGATCTTGCCGGCTGAACCGATCTTCACCGTGCGCTCGCGCATGCCCGGTTGCTGCATCAACGACCGGTGCTCAGCGCCATCATAGACCAGCGCCTCCCACACCTCGTCGCAGATCGCCATCAGATCGTGCTCCACGCAGGCCTGCGCGAGCAAGGCCAGATCGTCCGGATGCGCGCAGGTGCCGAGCGGGTTCATCGGGTCGTTGAACACGATCAGCCGCGTGCGCGGGCCGATCGCGGCTGTCAGGCCGGCAGGGTCGATGCGCCAGCTCTTCCGGTCCATGTCGACGATGCGCGCGATCCCGCCGGCACGCTGCACCAGCGGCAGATAGGCGTCGTAGAGCGGCTGGAACAGCAGCACCTCGTCGCCCGGCACGATCAGCGCGAGCAATGCGGCAGCGATGGCCTCGGTCGCGCCCGAGGTTACGACCACTTCGTCGGCGGCCAGATCGAGCGCCTGGTGCCGCGCGTACCAGCCTGCCACAGCGTCGCGCAATTCGGGCAGACCGATCATCGGCGGATACTGGTTCGACCGCTGGTGCATCGCATCGCAGCCCGCCGCGATCACTGCCACGTTGATTGGACCATCGGGAAAGCCCTGGCCCAGATTGATCGCGCCAGTCTCGCGCGCACGCATCGACATCGCCTCGAAGATCGTGGTCGGCATGTCGCGATAGAGGGGATTCATGGCATCTCCGGCTCAGGCGGGCAGGGGGGATGGCGATGGCTTGGCATCCGATGGCTGCCTCTGTCCAGAGCCGTTGTGCCGGAATTGATCGTTGCGGCCGGGCCTCGCCTCTGGATCGGTCTGCTGCTTTGCGCCAGACTGGCCACCAGATGCAGATAAGGGATAGCCAGTGCCAAGAACAGCCAAGCCGGGAATGCCCGTCCATGCGGAAAGCCATCAGATCGCGCGGATCGGCTGGCTGCGCGCCGCAGTGCTGGGGGCGAATGACGGGATCGTCTCGACCGCCAGCCTGATTCTGGGCGTCGCGGCCTCGGGCGCGGACCGGCAGGCGCTGCTGGTGGCGGGAGCGGCAGGGCTGGTGGCAGGCGCGATGTCGATGGCGGCGGGCGAATATGTCTCGGTCAGCAGCCAGTCGGACACCGAGGCAGCCGACCTGGCGCGCGAGCGGGCGGAACTGGCGGACGATCCCGAGTTCGAACGCGCCGAGCTGGCCGCGATCTATGTCGGGCGCGGGGTTGATCCGGTGACAGCGGATCGGGTCGCGGCGCAGATGATGGCGCACGATGCGCTGGGCAGCCATGCGCGCGACGAGTTGCACATCAACGATCTGACGGCTGCAAGGCCGCTCCAGGCGGCACTGGCCTCGGCACTGACCTTCACGGTCGGCGCGGCGCTGCCGCTGTTGCTGGCGGGCCTGCTGCCAATGGGGTCGATGGTGATGGGCGAGGCGGCAGGATCGATCCTGTTCCTCGCGCTGCTGGGCGCGGTGAGCGCCCGGGCTGGGGGTGCTCCGGTGGCACGTCCCGTGATCCGCGTCGTCTTCTGGGGTGCGCTGGCCATGGCGCTGACGGCGGGGATTGGCAGGCTGGTCGGCGCTGCGGTGTAATCGGGCCTCAGGACGATCAGACGATGACGCCGGGGCCGATGCTGGCAGCGATGAAGACGACCGAGGTGATG
>NZ_LSIS01000477.1:0-15141 GCF_001556365.1 Blastomonas sp. CCH1-A6
CCATACGGCCTTGGGACAAACCCGCCTGTCCAAAGCACACCCTCGCATGACCCGTGACGCCAAAAGCGGGCGTCGCTGCCAACATCAGCAAATCACCCAGCCAGAATAGATCGAACGTCAGAATAGAGACCTGCAGCAGAAGCACATCAGGGCAATGTGCCGGGAGGGCATGGTCTGCCCACCCGGCCATCGGTTTCGTCAGAACAGCGTTTCGGTGAAGAAGGGCAGCTTCTCCTGGCTCACATTCACAGCGTTGAAATCGCTCACGCCCAGCAGTGTCACCGACCCGCCGAACGACAATGTCAGTTCGAGATCGTTCACGCCATCGCGGTTCACGTCGCGCACGCGGGTGCGCACAATGTCGACACCGCTGTCGAGCAGGATCGAATCTTCCGCCGTGTTGAAGTCCATGATGGTATCGTTGCCCGCGAGGAAGCTGAACGAGAAGCTGTCACGTCCTGCGCCGCCGGTCAGCGTGTCGTTGCCGCCATCGCCCGACAGCCGGTCATCTCCCGTGCCGCCGTCGAGCAGGTCGTTGCCCAGACCGCCCGAGAGCTGGTCATTGCCTTCGCCGCCGAACAGCCTGTCGTTGCCGATGCCGCCCCACAGTTCGTCATGCCCGCCAAGACCGTTGAGCGTGTCATTGCCGGTCAGGCCGTAGAGCGTGTCTTCGCCTGCCGTGCCGTTGAGCATGTCGGAGAAGATCGAGCCATAGCGGGTCACGCCATCGGCGATGCCGGTGACCCGAACCTCGACCGTTGCGGTGCTGGTGAGGCCGCCAGCATCGCGCACGGTATAGGTGAAGCGGTCGGTGACGACCTCGCCCGGAGCCAGCGCGTCGAAGCTGTCATCGTCGGCGACATAGCGCAGGCTCTTCGATACGGGGTCGAAGACGAGGGTGCCCAAGGTTTGGCTGTCATTGACCGCCGAGATGGTCAGCGTGCTGCCAGCATCGTGATCGGTGTCATTGCCCAGCAGCAGCGACCACAGATTGTCGGTGGTTCCATCCTCGTTGACCGAGACCGTATCGTTGGCCGCCACCGGCGCTTCGTTGACGTCGGTGACACCGATGGTGAACGCCTTTTCGGTGCTGAGGCCGCCCTGATCGGTGACCTTGGCAGTGATCGCGAGGGAAGGGGTTGCCTCAAAATCGAAGGCGGCGGTGGTGGTGATGACGCCTGTCACCGCGTCGACGACGAAGCGGCCGCCGGCATTGTCGACCAGCGCATAGAGCAGCGTATCGCTGGCGCGGTCGGTGGCGCTGAGCGTGCCGACGACCGTTCCGGCGGCGCTGTTCTCTGCCACGCTGGCATTGCCGAGCACCAGATTGGTCGGTGCTGCATTAGGCAGCGGCAGCAGGAAGGAGGCGAGCAGCGGATCGTGATCGGACACGCGGTTCGGGCCTGCGGCCTGTTCGGAATTGATGTGCACGGCATCGACGATGATGTTTTCCAGCAGTCCCGGCGTCACCAGAAAATTGTCGAGCGCCTGGGCGTTGCCGCCGAAATAATAGGTGTAGCGCTCTGCCTCGGGCAGCTCGCGCAGGATATTGGACAGGATGCCGCCTTGCTCGAGCAGTTCGAGCGACTCTTCGAAATAGAAGCCGTTGAAATCGCCCAGCACGGCGATGTTCGCGCCGGGATTGTTGCTGAGGATATTGGTCACATAGGCGCGAATTGCCTCGGACTGGGCAATCCGCGCGCCTTCCCCGGCATTCACTGGCGGCTGCTGGGCGCCGAACAGCGGGCTGCTGCCGCCGCGCGAGGTCGAATGGACGTTGATCGCGGTGATCGTCTGTTCATTGAAGGTGAAGGTCGCGGCCAGCGGTGAGCGGCTGTTGTTGAATGCCGCACCGGGCACCAGCGTGGCGCTGCCCTCGACATAATCGACGCGGTTGACTTGATAGAGATAGCCGTTGCGGATGTTGCCATTGGGCTCGCCCCCTGTGGTGTTGGGCGCGCTCGGGGCGACTTCGACATAGGCATATTGCGGACCACCGGCGGCGTTGATCGCCTCGATGATCAGATTGGCGGTGACGGTGCCCGAAAGGTTCGATCCGCTGCCCGCGCCATCGGCATCCTGGATTTCCTGCAGCGCGATGATGTCCGGCGCACGCAGGTTGAACACGATGTCACTGGCGAGCAGGTTGAACTTTACCGCCCCATCGCTGGGGTCGAGATTTTCGACATTGTAGGTGGCAATGGTCAGCCGGTCGGGCGTGCTGAACAGAGTAGTCGTCTCGCGTGTGGGCGGACCGGCATCGGTGGTCACGGTCACCGCCTCAGTGACCTGCAGTTCGTAGGTCTGGAAATTGTAGCTGATGATGCCCGTGACGTTCGAAAGCACGTCGCCCTGCGTGTAATCGGGGCGGAAGCCGGCAAAAAGGTTGGCATTGTCGTCGATCTGGATCCGTTCCGGATTATAGTCGTCGACATTGTTGGCATCGCCCGAGATGGTGATGCCGCCACGGCTGTTGACGCCGGTTGCCCCGGTACCGCCCGAGGCAACGACGAAGGTCTCGCCGAACTCGTTGGTGTTGCCCGTCACCAGCGGCGCTTCGATGGTCACGCGCATGCCTTCGAGCGATTCGTAGAAATCGGCGGCGTCGTTCTGCGGGTCATAGGTCTGGAAATTGTCGTCATCGAAAACCGCGCTCGGGGGCAGCACGCCGCCGGCGCCCGTGCCGATCAGCGTCGCGGCGGGCAGCGCGTTGCCGGTCGAAATGAGCGTCGCCGCCGACTGGTTGATCTGGGTGATGGTGAGGTTGGTGGTGTTGTTGCCGGGCAGGAACTCGGCGACGGTGCCGCGTACCTCGACCGAATCGCCGACGCTGCGGCCCGGCGCCCCGTTGGTAAAGACAAACACCGCATCGGATGTGCGCTTGTCGCCGTCGCCGGTCGCGTCCTGGATGTAATAGCCATTTGTATCGACAGCGGTGACGATACCGCGCGTGATGACCGTCTGGCCGACATATTCGGAACGATGGCCGAGGCCCTGGATGGTGTAGATCGCGAGGTCCACCGGATCGTCGTTGGTGATCGTGCCGGTGGCGCTGCCATCGATGATCGTCGCGTTGCTGGCATTGGCCAGCGTCACGCTCAGCGTTTCGTTCAGTTCAGCCAGTGTGTCGCCCTGGATGGGGACGACGATCTGCTGGCTGCTGACGCCGGGCGCGAAGGTCAGCGTGCCCGAGAGCACGGCACCGCTGCCGAGGTCCGCAGCATTCGCGGTGCCGTCGAGGTTGATCGTGTAATCGACCGTCGTGGTGAGGCCGCTGGCCCCGGCGCGGCGCACGGTGAAGACGAGGTTCCGGGTGCCCGCATCGCCCTCGACCACCGACGTGTCGAGGATGCGCAATTCACCGGGGGCATTGGGCGAGAGGAAGCTCTGGCCGGTGTTGGCAGCCGCATTGGTGCTCGTCTGCGCAGGCGCCCAGACGAAGTCCTCGTAGTTCGACCCCGTTCCGGTCAGCTGAAGCGACGTGCCGATAGCATCGCCATCCTGTGCCACGCCGATATCGGTGCTGGTGAGCCCGGCAGCTGGGCCGTTGGTTGCGGTGAACGTGCCCTCGTAGGACAGGAACTGAACGACACGGCCCAGATTGTCGACCAGGGCAAACCCGTCCGGAGCGCCGTTCTGGATTCCCGGTGCGGGGAAGGACAGCGTGCCAAAGCCGTTGCTCTGGTCCGGAATAATGCCGCTCAGTGCGATGCCGTTCGCTGATCCGCCCGTCGCCGCATAGGCGACACCGCCATTGCCATTGTACAGCACGATGCGCCAGCCAGCGAGGTTGGTGCCGGCGACGCCCGCAACCTCGATGGCCTCGTTCACATCGCCACCGGCGTTGTCATAGTGAAGCTCGTTCACGAACACATTGGCGATCGGCGCGGGCGCGACATCGTCGTTGACGATCGTGCCGGTCGCGGTCGCGGTACCGATCTGCGTGCCCATATTGGCATTCGACAGCGTGATGGTGAAGGTCTCGTCGGGCTCGACCACGGTGTCGCCCAGAACGTCGAGCGTGATGACATCGACCCATTCGCCATCGACCAGCACGACACGACCGACAAAGGCGCTGCCCGATGCGAAATCGGCGGCATTGGCGTTGCCGAAATTGACCGTATAGTCCGCCGAGGCCTCGCCGCTGCCGCTGCCGGTGCGCGTGACTTCGAAACGGATCTGGGTGGTGCCGCTATTGCCTTCGGTGACAGAGGCATTGGCGATCGACAGCGAGGGCGGCAGCGGCGAGGCATCGTCGTTTATGATCGTACCGGTGGCCGTGGCGGTGCCGATGGTCCCGGCGGTGGTGCCGGTGAGCGTCACCTCGAACGTCTCGTCACCCTCGAACAGCGTGTCGTTGGTCACCGCAACGCGGATCGCGCGCTGGGTTTCACCATCGGCAAAGCTGACGGTGCCAGCCGTGGCGTTGAAGTCGGTCCCGGCGGTGGCGGTGATCCCGGCGAGCGTGTAGCTCACCGTCGCAGCACCGCTGCTGCCGCCAGTGCGGGTGACCAACAGATCGACAAAGCCCTGCTCTTCGCTGGCCGAGGCCGAAGCGACCGAGAAGGTGCCGGGATTGGCCTGCTGACCGATCGCGGTGATCGAGAAGTCGTCGATGGCCAGGCCATCGTCGGAACCGGCGGCATTGAAATCGACCCAGCGGATCCAGAAGGTGGCACCGGCGGGGATGCCTTGGAGAATGTCATAGGTGGCAGATATCGCCGTGCGATTGGCTGCGCTATTGCCGTTCAGCGCGCCCACGGTGCCGGCGGTCACGGGCGAACTGAAATCGAGGGCATCAATATTCATCCAGGTGCCGGTGGTGAGACTGGTCGCGTCGAAACTGATCTGGAAGTCCAGCCGATCAGTCCGGCCCGTTGCTCCCAGTCGCCATTGCTCGCCGGTATAGGCGATTTGCAGCGAACCAATCGTGGTCCGGGTGCTGTTGGTGAACTGGGCACCGATGGTAGGCGCATTGCTACCGCTGAGCAGCGTGCCGAAGGCTCTGTCCGTGCTGCCCGATGCACCGAAGCTGTAGGTATCCCCCGCATTGCCGGAACCCGTGCCCACGGAATAGACTGCATTGGCATTCGCGCCCGCTTCGCTGAACCCCCAACCCATGGGCAGTGCAGAACCGTCCAGAAGGCTGTCGAAATTCTCGGTGAACGCGGTGCCAAGGGTCGTCAGGCTGGGCATATCTCTTTCCTCTTCCGGCGGGCAGGCGGGCCCTTTGCAGGGGCGACGCCCCCAAAGCTGCGCTGGCGTAGCCGCGCTCCATGACGCTTCAGTGAAACTATTGTGGCCGCTGACAAAATTCTGTGGATGAGTGGCAAGGCCGGCCCCTTTGCGAGACAAGCGACCGCTGTCATGAAAACGCCATCGAATTGCGCCAACGCGCGTCTTTGGCCGACGGCACCCTGGCTCCGTACGACCTTGGCATGAAGGGTTTGCTTTGCGCGTGTTTCTGGCATCGGGGCTGATCGGGCTGGTTCTGACCGGGCAGCCCGCCTGTGCCCAGCCGACCGCGCTGTCCGTCCCCGAATCAGACCCGCTGGCGATCGACATGGATGCCGACCCGTTGCTCGCGCTCGAGCGGCAGGATGACGGGCTGGACCTGTTCAAGCGGCGACTCCAGCAGGCCGCCACGGAAAGCCCGGCCATTGCCGAAGCCGAGGCTCGGAACCTTGAGGCGGTGGCGGGGCGCAGGCTGGCCAAGGCCGGACAACTGCCTGCGGGCGAACTTTCGATATCGAGCTTCCGCACGCTCAGCCGAGAGTTTTCGAACGATCCGCAGAACATCATCGAACGCTCGCGCGCGCGCCAGCGCACCGATGCGCTGATCTCGCTTACCCAGCCGCTGGTCGATTTCGGCGCGAGCGGCGACCGCATTGCAGCGGCCGAGGAGCGCGTGACTAGCAGCGAGGCGCGCTTTACCGGCGTTGCCGAGGATGTCGGCCTGCGCGCGATTTCCGCCTGGTACGATCTGTTCGCCGCGCGGACGCTGGTCGCGTTGGGCGAAGCGCTCGACGCCAGTCATGTCTCGCTCGGCGAAGCCATCGACCAGCGCATCGCGCAGGGGGTGTCCGCCCGCGCCGATCGCATCCGCATCGACGGGACCATCGCGGCGGCACGCGCGCGCCTGGCTGGGTTCCGCCGGTCCGAGGCCGGCGCGGTCGCGCGCTTTACCGAATTGCTCGGCGCGCCGCCCGAACGGATCGAACGCGCTCCGCTGCCGCTGCCCATCCGCGTCCCTGATGCCGAGAGCATCGCCCAGGCCATCGAGGCGACGCCTGCCGTGCGCGCGGTCGAGGCCGAAGCCAAGGCCTCGCGCCGCGATGCCCAGGCGCTGCGCGCAGACCTGCTGCCGAGCATCTCGGCCAGCGTCGACGCCGGGCGCTATGGCGTGTTCGAGACCGATATCGATTATGACGTGCGCGCGCGGCTCAACGTGCGGCTGCGGCTGTTCGGCGGCGGCGATGCCCGCGCCGACCAGGCCGCCGCGCGCGCGATGGCCGATGGCGCCCGCGCCGACCGGGTGCGCGACGAGGCGCTGCGCGAGGCCAGCATCGCAGCGTCCGACGTGCGCGCGCTGGAGGAACAGCTGGTCGCGCTGCGCAACAATTATGTCGCCGCCCGCATCTCGCGCGATGTGCTGACCGAACGCTTCCGCGTCGCGCGCGGATCGCTGTTCGACGTGTTGAGTGCCGAGGATGCGTTCTTCGCGACGGCGACCGCCTATATCCAGGGCATTGTCGATCTCGACCTGGCGCGCTACGTGCTGCTCGCGCGCACCGGCGGGCTGCTCCCGGCCCTGGGGCTGGACCGGCTCTCGCCCACCACCTGGGAGGCTGTCCGGTGAATATTGTCGAACGCCCCCCGCGTTTTGCCCGCTGGCTGACCGAGCCGATGCAGCGCAACCGCGCCATCTACGCCAAGGTCGCGCTTGCCGCGACGGTGATCAACCTGTTCGGCATCGTCACGTCCTTGTTCACGATGACGGTCTATGACCGGGTTCTGCCGAACAACGCGACCTCGTCGCTGATCGCGCTGAGCATCGGCCTTGCGATCGTGGTGATCTTCGATTTCGTGCTGCGGACCCTGCGCGCCTATTTCGCCGACATCGCGGGCGCACGGATCGACGAGGAAATCGGCGATACGGTGTTCCGGCGGCTGCTCGCGATCCGCATGGACGTACGCTCAGGCTCGACCGGATCGCTCGCCGCGATGATGCGCGAGCTCGAAAGCCTGCGCGACTTCTTTGCCTCGATGACGCTGACCGCGCTGGTCGACCTGCCGTTCATCCTGGTGACCCTCGCCGTCATTGCGATCATCGGCGGCCCGCTGGTGTTCGTGCCGCTGCTGATGGTGCCGCTGGTGATCATCGTCTCGCTGCTCGCCCAGCCGGCGCTCGACCGGCTCTCGGCGCGCGCCATGCAGCAGGCGCAGCTCAAGCAGGCGGTGCTGGTCGAGGCCATCGGCGGGCTGGAGACGGTCAAGGCGAATAACGCCGCGCCGCTGCTGAACGCGCGCTGGCAGGCGGCGATGGAAAAGCACTCGCAGATATCGCTTAATCAGCGGCTGGTCTCGACCTTCGCGGTCAATATCGCAGTGATCGCCAACACCATTTCCTATGCCGGTGTGGTCGTCGCGGGGGTGGGTATGATCGCCAGCCAGAACCTGACCATGGGCGGACTGATCGCCTGTTCGATCCTCGCGGGCCGCGCGGTCGCGCCGCTGGGCCAGATCGCGCAGCTGATGACGCGGCTGACCCAGGCGCGAACCGCCTATGCGCAGATTAACGGCTTGCTCGAGCATCCGCCCGAGGGTCCGGCACAGACGGCGATCGCGCCCAGGGTGACCGGACAGATAGAGCTGCGCAAGGTCAGCTTCCGCTATCCCGGCCAGGCCGAGGCGGCGCTGAGCGACGTGTCGTTGCGCATCGGCCCGGGGGAGAAGGTCGCGATCCTGGGCCGCATGGGATCGGGCAAGTCGACCATCGCGCGAATGATCATGGGGCTTTACGCGCCTGCCGACGGGCTGGTGCTGATCGATGGCACCGACATGAAGCAGATCGACCCCGCCGCCTATCGCGCGCGGATCGGCGTGGCGCTGCAGGAGAGCGTGCTGCTGAGCGGCAGCATCCGCGACAATATCGTGCTGGGCCGCGAGACCATCGACGATGCAGAGATGCTGCGCGCGGCACAGGTCTCTGGCGCGCACGATTTCATCGGGGTGATGGCAAATGGCTATGACCTTGTGCTCGCCGACCGAGGCGAGAGCCTGTCAGGCGGTCAGCGTCAGGCGATTGCGATGGCGCGCGCGCTCGCCGGATCGCCGCCGCTGCTGGTGTTCGACGAGCCGACCAGCGCCATGGACGTGCAAACCGAGGCGCGGCTCATCAAGCGGCTTGCGGTCGAACTGGCCGATCGTACGTTGCTGCTGATCACCCACCGTCCGCCGATGCTGCGACTGGTCGATCGGGTGATCATCATGGACGGTGGCCGGATCGTCGCCGATGGCCCTCGCGACGAGGTGCTCAAGCGGGCGGGTGCCGCTTCCGGGGCTTCGGACAGCCCTCCAACCGTGCGGGCGGTGTGACCATGGACGATACGAAGATCGAACAGCGGCTCGACCGGCTGCGTCCGGCGAGCGCCTCCAACCTTCTGCTCTGGGCAATCCTGGCGTTCCTCGCGGTGTTCGTTCTGTGGGCGGCGTTCACCGAGATCGACCGCACCGTTCGTGGCGATGGCCGGGTAGTGCCCAGTTCAAGGCTGCAGATCATCTCCAACCTGGAAGGCGGGCTGATCGCGCAGATCCTGGTGCGCGGCGGCATGGAGGTGAAGGCAGGCCAGGCGCTGCTCAAGCTCGACCCGACCCAGACCCGCGCCGAATTGGGCAGCAACAGCGCCGCCACCGCTGCACTCTCGGCGAAGATCGCGCGGCTGGAGGCTGAGCTGGACGGCCGGGAGCCGGTCTATCCCGCCGGAGCTGATGCGGCGCAAGTGCGGATCGAGCGCGCGCTGCATGACGCGCGCATGGCAGAGCTGGCCAGCCTGCTCGCCGGGGCCGGGGCGCGCCAGGCGCAGGCGAGCCGCGCCGTCTTGGAATCGCAGTCGATGCTCGCTGCCCGCCAGTCGGCGCGCGAGGCAGCTGCGAGCGAGCTCGAGATGATCCGCCCGCTGGTCGAGCGCGGCATCGAACCGCGCTTGGCGCTGGTTCAGGCGCAGAATGCCGCGCGCATTTCTGCAAGCGAAGCGCTGGCGCAGACCGAGGCACTGGGCCGTGCGCGCGCTGCCGCATCGGAGGCGGCGGCCGAGGCTAACCGCGTCCGCCAGGAATGGCGCGCCCGGGCCGCAACCGAATTGGCGGGCGTCCAGGCCGAGCTCGCGGCGCGGACTCCTTCCACTCCGGCGCTGGCGGATCGGGTGCTGCGCACGACCGTGCGCGCACCGGTTGCCGGTCGCATCAACCGCGTTCTGGTGACCACCATTGGCGGCAGCGTCGCGCCGGGCCAGCCACTGGTCGAGCTCGTGCCGCTACGAGACCAGCTGCAGATCGAGGCGCGCATCCGCCCGCAGGATATCGGCAGCGTCCACATCAACCAGCGCGCGAAGGTAGACGTTACCGCCTATGATTCCGCGATCTACGGCTCGCTCGAGGGCAAGGTCGCCAGCATATCGCCCGATGCGGTGATCGACGAACGTACCGGCGAATCCTTCTATCTCGTCCGTGTCGTGACCAGCGCCGCCGCGCTGACCGACAAGAGCGGCAGGAAGCTCCCGATCGGTTCGGGCATGGTCGCCTCGGTCAGCCTGCTCGGCGACAAGCGCAGCGTGCTCAGCTATATCCTGACGCCCATCACGAGGGTAACCGATGAGGCGTTTCGCGAATAAGCTGTCGCAAGCTCGGCAGAATGGAGGCTGATCGGCGTCAAGCATTGCCAGATGCGCTCGTTCACAGTGCAATCAGGTGACCGCTCTGGGGCAGCATTTGACGAGTGCGGGCAGTGTGACAGCCGCCTTGAATGATAGACTATGGGTCGCATGTCCCCGGGAGCGGAGTGCTGGTTCCGGATCGGTTGCTGCCGCAAGGCAGACGTCGCATTTTGGGACAAACATGCCTATCCAACGCGCTGCGTTAGATGACCGGTTACGCCAAAAAGCAGCCATCCTTCGGAGGGCGCCAGTTGCTGCCTGACCATTGTCTTCGCTCGATACCTATCGCTGCAGATATCACGATCAGCGCAACTGGCTGTCCTTGCTGCCTCGCCGGTTGATCCCTGCGATGCGCTTCTGACGGTCGCGTTTCGACTGGCAATTTATGCAGGTGCGGGTGCCAGGCAGCGCTTCGCGCCGCGCCTCCGGGATGTCCTCGCCGCAGACCTCGCAATATTCCGAGCCTTCGCCAACCGGCAACCGGGCCCGCGCGTTGAGCACGGCGTCCTTGACCGTATCGTCGATCTGATCCTGGATTGCGCCGTCCCGCGCCCAGCCATTGGCCATCGTAACATCTCCTGATCACGGTCTACGCACCGACCGCCGACCGGCTCCAGCTGGCATTTCGCGGCAAGGCTCGGGCCATGTTCCGAACGGCGCCGTTATCCCGATACTCCGGGTTCGGCCGCGCTGACCGAGAGCGAATGCGAAAGGAAAAAGGCTACCATTGCGCGCGATGCATCAGGGCCGCTGGCATCGGTGTAGCTTCCGGCAGCGTTGCCGCCCGACCAGGCATGGCCGGCGCCATGGACGGTCCATTGCTCGATCTGGACATCGCCATCGGCGGTGCTGTGCCTCGCGCGGGTGTAGGTCCGCCCCGCCAGCTTGTCGCCACGGTCCTGCGTTATAGTGAGCGGCCTATCGGCCTGGCCGGCCGCATGGGCAACGATGTGCGTGCTGTTGATCGCATGGACGGTGGAATCGCTGTCTCCGTGAAAGGTGATCACCGGAACGAAACGGCCGGTCCGATTTCCGTGTTTCGTCTGCCGGGACCCGTCCCGCATCGCCGAAAAAGCTGACATCATGTCCGTGGCCGCACCGCATGCCAGTCCGGAGTGGATGCCGACGGCGGCATAGACGTCCGGATAGGCCGATGCCAGAATCGCAGCCGCTGCGCCGCCCGCCGACAATCCGGCGACATAGACCCGGCTCGCGTCTGCGTCGTGCTCTGCAACGATCTGGCGGGTGAGCGCCGCAATCTGGGCGGGCTCTCCCGTGTCGCGCTTCTGGTCGCCAGGTTTGAACCAGTTCCAGCACCGCGCGATGTTCGCCGATACGGGCTGGCTCGGATAGACGACGATGAAGCCCAGTTCCTCTGCCAGCCGGTTCATGCCCGTTCCTCGGGCGAAATCCGCGGGCGTCTGGCTGCAGCCGTGCAGCATGACCACCAGCGGCAGCCCGCGTGAAGGCCGCGCCGGCAGGTACAACGCATAGCCGAGCGCACCGGCCTGGCCGGCAGGTTCGTGTTCGACAAAGCTGCCGATGCCCGGCGCGACGGGGGACCGCGCGGCTTTGCCGGGCTTTGGCTGCGCTTTCGGTCGGGTGTCCGGCTGTCGCTTCGTGCCGGGCGCCGGGAGCGCGAGCGGAGCGGCGGACAAACCGCGCAGCATGGTTTCAGCGCTAGCGGCACTGGCATCGCTCCGCGCCATCCCGTGCCTCTGCGGCGATGCCGACAGCGTGGACTGGATCAGCCGTGTGGCAGCACCGAGCTTGCCCGCGCGGGTAAGCCGCAAGGCTTCGGCCATGGCAGGCCTCATCTTTGTCATGACGTTCGCAATCATTAATGGTGGGATGGGGCGCCTGTCTGATTCTCGGTCAGATCAGGCAGCAAGATGACGGTCGATATCGCAAAAGGTTGCTGGCTGTGCCGCCATTCCAGGTCTTGAATCTATCCCGGTCGCCTGCCGTTAACCCGCCAACCCCATCGCCGGGCGTGCGAAGACGTTGGCACCGACCCGATAGCCATGCCCGTTTTCACCGACTCCGCGTTCCAGCGATGCGCCCAGCTCAGCGCTCAACCTGTTCAAAAGCGCGCTTCCTTCATGGGCGACAACCTCGGGGAGAAAGTCGGTTCCGTCGTTCTCGACGATGAGCGACAGTCCTGTCTCCCGGTTCTTGAGCGCCACGCGAATTGTACCTCCCTGTCCATGGGGGTAGCCATATTTGAGTGCGTTGATGATCAGCTCGCTGCAGATCAGGATCAGGGCGCGGCGCATATCGGGCACCATCGCCACCGTGTCGGCATCGACAGAAACCGCGATATCCCGCGCCGTGCCGAAAATCTCGGCCAGGCCTACCGCGATCGTTGCCAGAAGCGGTACGCAAGGCACCGGGTCAGACTTGCCGCAATCCGTTCCCAGCGCCTCATAGGCTCGCGCCAGGTTGCGCGTCTTGACGAGCAGTTCGTCAGGGAGCCAGCGGCGTGATGGATGCTCGGCAACGTTGGCAAGCGATCCGGCCAACTGCGCCATGTTCCGGGCACGATGAACCGCATCGGCACGCCATAGCGAAGCATGTTCAATTGGCGTGGAACTGGCCTGGCTGTGCGACAATCGGTCAGAGGCGAACAGCCGCAAGATCATCTCTTCCATTGCGACCTTGCCAGCCTTCTCACCAACCGCTGGGGATATGCTCATGTGAGTCAAATTCATCAGAATTCTCCAGCCTGGAGGTTTGCTTGCCTGCATTGCACAAGCCGTCATTTGGAAGGGCGATCGAGATCAGTCCGGAGGTGATTTCTCCCTGAACTCCGCATCGACCGCAAAGCTGGCGGAAATCGCCTGCAGCAGCTTCAGCGATTCCTGCATCCGGCCACGCGACTCGCCAGCCTGCTCGGCAACTTCGATCTTCACCTCGCAAGTCGTCTCGATCACCGAAAGTGCGCCAGCGACGGACAGGGTTTCTGTCTCGACCAGAGCGTGGAGGATGCTCTCTGCAAGCAACAGGGCCGCCTGGCCGTGCGCATCCGGTTCGGAACGCGCTTCGTGGGGGACGAGCGGCACGGCGTCAGTTGGAACATTGGTCATGATTGGGCCGATGCAAAGCCAGGCGGGAGCGATCGTTGATGCTCTCTGCTACCGGCGCCTGGGATAGCGTACCGACAGTAGGTGGCGTATACGCCCGTTGTCCGAGGGCAAACACAATCGAGGTTAAGGTCGCCAAAGATCAATTCTGCTACCTCAAGGCCGGGAGCACAGTCATGGCCAATGCCTTTACCAATCGCCTCAGTGGTTATGCGCCGCTGAACGACGCGGATGTCGGCCTTCTTGCTGATGCTTGCCGCAACGTTCGCGATCTGCCCGCCGGTCATCACCTGATCATGGAAGGGGATAACCCGGATCCGGTGTTTGTGATGCTCGATGGCTGGGCATGCGGGTACAAGATGCTGCCTGATGGCGGCAGACAGATTCTCGCGTTCATGTTGCCAGGCGATTTCTGTGACATCCATATCGCTGTGCTCAGGGCAATCGACCACAGCTTCGTGACGATCACGCCAGCCCGCGTGGCGCTGCTGCCTCGCGCCCAGATGGAAGCCTTGGTCGAGATAGGGCCAACGATAACGAGGGCATTCTGGTGGTCCCAGCTGGTCGACCAGAGCGTGTTGCGGGCCTGGATTGTCAGCATGGGGCGTCGCACGGCGAGGGAACGGATAGCCCATCTGATGTGCGAACTCTACATCCGGATGCGCAACATCGGCCTGGCGAATGACGCAAATTGCAACATGCCGCTGACCCAGCTGGTCATCGCCGATGCGGTCGGCCTGACCCCCGTGCATGTCAATCGCGTCCTCAAGTCGCTGCGGGTGGAAAAGGTCATGGAGCTGAGTGCAGGCTCGCTCACCATCCTTGATCCCGTCCAGCTCGCAGAGATTGCAGGCTTTGACGGCAACTATCTGCACAGGCGCCTGAGAAAAGCTGACTGAAGCGATCAGCTCTGATGCAACGCGCATCCTTTCACTTCGGACGTTGAAGCAAAGATCATCGGTTTTCCGCCGGGCGCTCTACAACTGTCATTTTCATGGAGAACGGCGAATTCTGGGAGAATGCGCTGGAGCGGACCGGTGTGGCATGCGAGGACATTCTCGCAAAAATCCGCGAAAGCAATTTGCGGCGGCTCAGCGCGGTGAGAATCGTGGTTATGAAGAACACCGCGATTTTCCGGTCCTAAATGATGCAGAGGCAGATTACAGAATCCTGACGGGCGTCCGCCATGTGTAGCGCAAGATTTGGGTGAAACCTGGCGTTGGACGACTGAGCCATTCTGGGATATACATTGCCTCTCATGAATGGCCGGGCCGGATGCCGCTTTTTCAAATTTTCCACGAAGGCGTTCGGGGTCGGCAGGTTAAGCCAAAGTGTTTGGCTGCTTTCAGCTGGGCCTGACATTGGCTGGCTTTAAAGGCAACGTCTACTTGTGGGTCGCTATCGGACGACCTTTTATGCCGCCGCCAATGGACACTGTCCGAAGGGGAATTGGAAGACAACCCAGCGCAGCGACGACACATCATTCGTCCGCAAACAAGGGGCTATGTGCTTCAGGACACGATCCGATTTTGTGGTGAGTTCCGCTCAGATCGAGCCATTTCGACTCATTTGGCACATCGTGGCGATGGTGTCCGGAGATGCGCCTTCAACAGGATTTATGTCGGGCATAACCTGTGGATGACTTGCAAACCCCATTGCACTTTAAGGCGGTACGAATCATCGCTCCTGACGTGGCCACCTGAGGATACCACGACGATGGCCAAGTTGTTTTCGATTCGCAGACTTACGTAAATAATTTCAAATAGTTAGGCTGGCTTCAAGAGCTGGCTGGGGTGGCAGGATTCGAACCTCTGCCGAAATGGCCAGTTATGGCTGTAAGTGATTGAAATATATAGGCCGTATCACCCCGCCCGACGCTGTACTGACACGCTATGCGTCACAAGGCAAGTCTCATATGTCACACCCATGGTTAGGTGCGCCAGAAATGCGCTGGGCGGCTCGGTCAACGGAGGCAGGGTCGTGATTTGCTAGGCCTCAAGAGGCGTGTACCGCGCCGCAAAAATCCTTCGTGCCCGGTCGTGCCGCCACGACGTTTCAGGGGCCGGCATAAGGTCACGTCCGTCAATGAGGTGTAATTTGGGGTGTGGTCACCGGGCTGCATG
>NZ_LSIS01000478.1:0-1525 GCF_001556365.1 Blastomonas sp. CCH1-A6
GACATCCAGCTCGGCGGCGTCGATGCGGTGTTCGATGCGCCCGCCGCACCGCCCTCTGACGGCGATCCCATCGGCAGCGACGAGCTGATCGGCGCCGGGATGGGCGAGATCGACCGCCCGCTCGACATGGACCTCAATGGCGAGGTCTTCCACCATGACAGCGTCAGCGACTGTCCCGAGCGCGTCGCGGGCGAGGGTGCAGCCGGGCTCGACGGTGCGCTGTCGATGAACGACATCGCCACCGGCGGCGGCGCGGACAGTGACGGCTGGGAAGATTCGCTCGAATATGACCTGTCCTTGCGCGAGCATCTGCACGCGCAGGCGGGCATCGTGCTTTCGGGCGTGCAGCTGTTCATCGGGCGGCACCTGATCGAGCTGATCGACGAGAACGGCTATCTGCGCGGCGACCTCCTCCAGGTCTCGCACCAGCTGGGTGTGCCGCTGGCCGAGGTCGAGGCCGCGCTGGCCGCCGTTCAGACGCTCGAGCCGACCGGGGTGGGCGCGCGCGATCTCGCCGAATGCCTGGCGCTGCAGGCGAAGGAGGCGGACCGCTACGACCCGTGCATGGCGCGGCTGATCGACAATCTCGAGCTGCTGGCGCGCGGCGCGCTGCCGCAGCTCAAGCGCATCTGCCGGGTCGATGACGAGGACCTCGCCGATATGATCGCCGAGCTGCGCCAGTACGATCCCAAGCCCGGCAGCCGCTTCGGTGGATCGTCGATCGAGGCGGTGGTGCCCGACCTGTTCGTGGTCGAGCGCGAGGGTAAATGGGTGATCGAAATCAACAGCGCGACCCTGCCGCGGCTGCTGGTCAATCGTTCCTATGCGGTCTCGCTCACCGGTGGGCGGCACGATGCCAAATCCAAGGCCTGGCTCGGCGAATGCCTTGCCGAGGCGAACTGGCTGGTCAAGGCCCTCGACCAGCGCCAGCGCACGATCATCAAGGTGGCGAGCGAGATCGTGAAGCAGCAGGAGGGGTTCTTCCGCAACGGCGTCACGCACCTGCGCCCGCTGACGCTGCGCAGCGTCGCCGACGCGATCGAGATGCACGAATCGACCGTCAGCCGCGTCACCAGCCACAAATATCTCAGCTGCGCGCGCGGGCTGTTCGAGCTCAAATATTTCTTCACCAGCGCGATCCAGTCGACCGATGGCGGCGACGCGGTCTCCGCCTCCGCCGTGAAGAGCCATATCAAGGCGCTGATCGACGAGGAGGATGCCAAGAACATCCTTTCCGACGACCAGCTGGTCGACATGCTGAAAGAGCGCGGTTTCGACATCGCACGGCGCACCGTCGCCAAATATCGCGAGGCTTTGGGGCTCGGCTCCTCGGTCCAGCGTCGCCGCCAGAAGAAGTTGCAAGGCGCGCGGTGAGCGCCATTATCTAGGCTCGGTCAGCGGAATAGCCTCTCCCGCGATGGGAGAGGCAGCGAGACTTGGCCGCTGGCGGCCTAGTCGCAGCGGTGAGGGTGATGGTGCGGACGGGTGCTGCGCTTTCGTCCCGGGGCCCGCTGCGCAATCAGGC
>NZ_LSIS01000048.1:0-1283 GCF_001556365.1 Blastomonas sp. CCH1-A6
ATCGTCGATATCGACGATCTGCTCGATCCGCTCGAGGTGCGCAGGCAGCGAACCGCGGTTGGTCTTGCGGGGACGATCGCCCTTGGGCTGAGCCGTTCCAGCCTCACGCGCCGCACGGGCTGCGCCAAGTGCCGTCTCGATATCCTCAAGGCCCAGCTGGAGCTGGTCGGGATCGAGCTGTTCGGACTTGCGGCCGAAACGGTGTCGCATGAACGCATCGATGATCGACTGCAGCCGCTCGATCTCTGCGTCAGCTTCGCCCTTGGCAACCGTCACGTCGGCAAGCTTGCGGGACTGATCGAGCGCCAGCGCACGTAGCGCTTCGATGTCTTCCGGCAGGTCCGCTTCCATCAGCATGATGGCAGTGAATCAGCAGACGAAAGCCTCGTCAACCGGCAATCTGCGGCGCTATCGGGCGGCGTCCGCCATGCACCCTCCGCCAGTCGAGACCCTCCAGCAAAGCGCCAAGTTGGGCTGCCGTAACGCGCATCACACCGTCCTGGATACCAGGCCACTTGAAGCCTCCGGACTCCAACCTCTTGGCCATTAGGCACAGGCCCGTGCCATCCCACCAGACCAGCTTGATCCGGTCAGCGCGCTTTGCCCGGAAGACATAGATCACCCCGGAATACGGATCGCCGCCATACTCAGCGCTGACCAATGCGGCCAGTGCGTCAGGACCTTTGCGGAAATCCACGGGCCGCGTTGCCACCATCACCCGCGTGCCAGGGCCAGGGCCGATCACGCACGCGTCCTGAGCGCGTCAATGACCGCTGCGATGACACCAGCATCGGCACCGCGAGCTATCTTTACAGCGACACCGTCGATCTCCAGCTCGACCACGGCAGATGCAGCGCGGCGTAGACGGCGTGGGCTGCGACGTGAAGGCCCAGCCTCTGGAACAGGGTCAGGCGTGATCACCGCTGGCACAAAGGCGGCACCTTCTGTCTCCAATGAGGAAACGTCCAGTCCCTGTTCCTTGAACTGCCTGATCAGCTCCTTGCGCCAGCCATAAATCTGCGACGGATCCAGTGCATGGCGCCGAGCGACAGCGCTGACCGGCTCCCCTCCAGGCCAGCACTCCGCGACAATCGATGCCTTCACCTCAGGCGGCCAATCCCTGCGCCTGCCAGCGCCGGTGAACACCTCAAACCGCTGAGCACCCTTACTCACAGGATCGTCACCAGGGATTATCATAGGAGCAGCGCCTCAATCATTGCAGAGGCGCGCAAAGTCGATGCTGTCAGCGATCAGCGCAAGGTGGGGTCAGCGCCCCGCTTACG
>NZ_LSIS01000479.1:0-32862 GCF_001556365.1 Blastomonas sp. CCH1-A6
ATCCCGCGAGGCTCGATCCTGCGTTCCTGTCCGCCTGGCACCGCCTCGCCGATCACGCGAGCGAACCCAATTTTTTCCACGCCCCCGACTATCTCGTTCCCGCGATCGAGCATTGCGATGCGCTCAAGCGCGCGCGGATCGCCGCGCTGACCGATAACGGCCAGCTTGTCGGACTGATGCCAATCGCGCGCGAGCGCTATTACGGACGCTGGCCCGTGCCGCACGGCCAGAACTGGCGGCATCCCAATTGCTTTCTCGGCACGCCGCTGGTGAAGCCGGGGCACGAACGCGGCTTTTGGCAGGCGCTGCTTTCGGATCTCGACCGACGGATGGACGCCGGGCTGTTCTTCCACCTGCATGGCATTGCCACCGACGGCCCGGTCTTCGCAGCGCTCGAACAGCTCTGCCGTGATCAGCGGCGCGCTTGCGACATCGTGCTCGCCGAAGAGCGCGCGATGCTCGCCACCGACATGGCAGGGCAAGCCTATTACGAGGCGGTGGTGCGCAAGAAGAAGCGCAAGGAAATCGCACGGCTGCGCAACCGGCTCGCCGAACTCGGCACGGTCGAGACCGTGCAGGGCACGGGCGAAGCCGGGCTCGATGCCTGGCTGGCCGAGTTCCTCGCGCTCGAACAGGCGGGTTGGAAGGGGCGCAATGGCTCCGCCCTTGCCGATCACCCCGAAACGCGCGCGCTGTTCCTCGATGCGACGCACCAGGCGCATGCGGCGGGCAAGCTGCACCTGATCGCGATGCGGCTGGACGGCAAGCCGCTCGCGATGCTGGTGAATTTCCTCAGTCCGCCAGGCGGCTTCTCGTTCAAGACCGCGTTCGATGAGGACTATGCGCGCTATTCGCCCGGCGTGCTGCTGCAGATCGACAATCTCGACATATTGCGCGACCACAGCCTCGCCTGGATGGACAGCTGCGCCGCCGAAGGCCATCCGATGATCGACAGCCTCTGGGCTGAGCGCCGCCATGTCGCGCGCGTGTCGGTCGGCCTCAGGGGCTTTGGCCGCCCTGCCCTTTTCGCGGCCTTCCGCCAGGGCGAACGCTTCATGGACCGCCGCCGCACGGCCAGCGCCCCGGCGCCCACGCCTTCCTCTCCCGTGGAGAATGACGATGACTGACCAGCCACACCCCGCCGGTTTTTCCCGGACCACCACCGGAAGCGTATTCACCGACGATGCCAAGGCGCGCTTTGCCCTGTGCTATCCGGAAACCGCGCATATCCTTTACCCATGGCCTGCTGCAGCATCCGCTGATGGAGCTCGAATCGCTCGCGCAGCTGGGCGAAGCGCTGCCCGAAAAGTCGCTCGAGTATAATCGCGGCGACCTGCCCATCGGCATCCGGCCCGAGGATGTGCCCAAGACCGGTCTCAGCATCGGCGAGACGATCCGCGGCATCGACAGCGCCAACAGCTGGTGCGTGCTCAAGAATATCGAGCAGGTCCCCGCCTATCGCGATCTGCTGATGAGCCTGCTCGCCGAACTGGACGATGTGACCGCCAAGACCACCGGCGCGATGCTGCGGCCCGAAGGCTTCATCTTCGTCTCCTCGCCCGGGTCGATGACGCCCTATCATTTCGACCCCGAGCACAACATCCTGCTGCAGCTCAGGGGATGGAAGACGATGACGGTGTTCCCGGCAGGCGACCCGCGCTTTGCCGCGCCGGAAGCGCACGAGGCCTATCATTCGGGCGGCGGCCCGCGCAACCTGCCCTGGGACGATGGCTTTGCGCCGCACGGCACCGACTATCGGCTCGAGCCCGGCCAGGCGATCTTCGTGCCGGTCATGGCGCCGCATTATGTGCGCAACGGCGACAAGCCCTCGATCTCGCTGTCGATCACCTGGCGATCGGAATGGAGCTATGCCGAGACCGATGCGCACGCGATGAACAGCGTGCTGCGCAAATACGGCTTCCGCCCCTCGCCGCCGCGCCGTTATCCGGTGAACAATCTGGTGAAGTCGTACAGCTATCGCGCGCTGCGCAAGCTGGGGCTCGACTGACGCTGCTCAGCGCCCCACCAGCACGCGGATAGCGCCGTCGCTCCGGGTCACGGTGGCTTGGATGCCATAGACCGCTTCGACCCAGTGGGGCGTCATCGTCTCGGCGACGCTGCCGCTGGCGAGCGTGCGGCCGTCGCTCATCCAGACCAGCCGGTCGGCGAACAGCGCGGCCAAATCGAGATCGTGCAGCACCACCAGCGCGCCGCCGCCGCGATCGACGAACGCCCGGATCAGCCGCATCACCTGATGCTGGTGGCGCGGGTCGAGCGAGGCGACGGGCTCGTCGGCGACCATCAGCGGAGCCTGCGAGGCAAGCGCGCGCGCAATATGCACCCGCGCCAGCTCGCCGCCCGACAGTGTATCGGTGGCGCGGTTGGCCAGCGCCAGAAGATCGCAGGCCGCGAGCGCATGCGCGACCGCGATCGTGTCCGCCTCGGCCAGCCTGGCAGGCGCCGCGCCATAGGCGAAGCGGCCCAGAGCCACGACATCGCGCACCCGGATCGGCCAGGCGAGATCGCGCATCTGCGGCAGATAGGTCACCGCGCGGGCGCGCTCGGTCGAGGTCAGGGCGCCAGGGTCTCGTCCCGCCAGCGTAGCCGTGCCGCTATCGGCGCGCGCCAGGCCCAGCGCGACGCGCAACAGGCTGGTCTTGCCCGCGCCATTGGGGCCGAGCAGGATCACGAGCTCGCCGGGATTTAGTGCCAACGAAGCCTGACTAAGCAAGCTCGCTCCCTTGATCGAGAGGCTCGCCTCGATGACGTTCAGCCCAGCCTCGTTCATCGCACCGCTCCCCGCCGGATCGCGATCATCACGAACACCGGCGCGCCGATCAATGCTGCGACCACACCAAGCTTGAGCTCGGTATCGCCGGGGATGATCCGCACCGTGATGTCGGCCAGGACCAGGATCAACCCGGAGAGCAGCGCGCTCGGCACCAGCACGCGCGCGGGATCGTGCCCGACCCAGAGGCGCACCAGATGCGGCGCGACGATGCCGACAAAGCCGATCGCGCCCGCCAGCGCCACCGCGCCACCGGTCGCCAGGCCTGCGCCAAGCACGACCAGCATCCGTTGGCGCGCCACATCGAGCCCGACGCCGGCCGCCGCTTCCTCGCCCAGCGCCAGCGCGGTCAGCCCGCGCCGCGCCGCAATCAGCAGCGCGGCACCGGCGGCAATGAACGGGGCGCTGAGCGCGAGGTCGTCAAGGCTGCGATTGGCAACCGACCCCATCATCCAGGTGACCATGTCGGCAAGCGTGAACGGGTTGGGGGCGAGGTTCATCAGCAGCGCCATGATTGCGCCCGAAAAGCTGGAAATGCCGACGCCCACCAGGATCAATGTCACCACCGATCGCGAGCGCGGCGCGGCCCAGGCGATGATCGCGGTCGCCGCGAGCGCGCCGGCAATCGCCGCCAGCGGCAGCGCGAAGGGAAGGAAAGCCGCAAGCCCGTAGAACAAGGCCACCGTCGCGAACAGCGCCGACATGGCCGAGACGCCAAGCACGCCGGGCTCTGCCAGCGGATTGCGGAGCAGGCCCTGCAAGGCGGCACCGCTGATGCCCAGCGCTCCGCCCGCGACCAGAGCCGCGAGCGCGCGCGGCAGGCGCACCTGCCAGACGACCAGGCTGTCACCGCCCTCGCCCATGCCCAGCAGCGCCGCAACCATGCGTCCCGGCGGCAGCGGCACCGAACCGAGCAGGCAGGCAGCGATCAGCGCGATCGCGATGCCGACGACCAGCCCGGGGATCAGCCAGCGCGCTTGCATCAGAGCTTCACCCCGCGCGCCCGCGCCATCGCTTCGGCGGCATCGAGCACGAACCAGCCGCCGCACGCGGTCCATGCGCCCTCCAGGCCGATCACCGGATGCTGGCTCGCCGTGCGCATCAGCGGATGCCGCGCCGCGCTCCACTGATCGGGATTGTAATCGCGCCGCCCGAACCAGGCCATCGCCACGCGATCGGGCTTTTCATAGGCGAGCCGCTCGAGCGGCAGCGGCTGCCAGCCGGGCTCGGTCTGGAAATTGCGGTATCCGGCGAGTTCGATGAGTTCGTGGATCAGCGATCCCGGGCCCGAGGTGACCCCGCCGGGGGTGGCATAGAGCAGGGTTGGCTTGCTGGCGATTCCCGACCCAGACCCAGTGTTGCTTCCCCTTCCGTTTGTCCCGAGCGAAGTCGAGGGACGTGATCGCAACGGGTCGAGCATACGTCCCTCGACTTCGCTCGGGAACTCGGGAAGGGCGGCATTTTGATTGCTCGGGACAAACGGAGAGTAGGCACGTTCCGAAAGTCTTGTCACCCGCGCATCCATCTCGCGTGCGATCCGCTCGCCCCGCGCCCGCTCGCCCAGCTGCCCTGCGGTCTCGACCAGCACGCGCCGTACCCCTGCCAGATCCTCGGCATAGCCCAGTTGCAGCACCGGCACCCCGGCGCGCGCGAAGAACGCGCCCGCATCCGCGCCGCCACCATAGCTGCGCACCACCAGATCGGGCTTGAGCACCAGCACGTCCTCGGCGCGCGGGGCAACCTTAGGCATGCCTCTCGCCGCCTCGCGCATGTACGAGAAGTCGCGCGTGGCATCGGGCGAGAGCGCGAGAATGCGCTCCCGTCCGAGAAGCTTGAGAACATATTGATCCGCGCAATAGTCGAGGCTCACGACCCGCATCGCCCGAACCGGGGGTTCGAGTGGTGCGGGTGTGGCGGCCTTGCCCAGCGAGCAGGCGGTGAGGATGCTGCACATGGCGAGCAACAAAGCGCTCACCCCCCACCGTTTGTCCCGAGCGAAGTCGAGGGACGTGCGTGCCTCAGTTGTGCAAGGTCCCTCGACACGCTCGGGACAAACGGAGATAGGGGCGACAACCCTTGACATCACATCTTCAACCTGACCCCCGCATAGCCCGCACGTCCGGGCACGCCATAGTTGAACGCGGTCTGATAGGCCTCGTCAAACAGGTTTTCGACCCGGCCATAGACTTCCAGATTGTCCGAGATGCTCCAGCTCGCGCGCAGGTCGACGCGGACATAGCTGTCGAGCCGGATGGTGTTGGCGACATCGTCGAACGTGTCACCGACCATCAGGAAGGTCGCGCCCAGCGCCGGACCCCAGGGCGACTTCCAGTCGACCAGCACCGAGGCGCTGTCCTTGGCGCGCCGCGCGAGCCGGTTTCCGAAATTGACCCGGCCCGAAAAGTCCGCTTCGCGCGAGCGGTTCTCGGTATCGACCAGGCTGTACTGTGCCTGCACGGTGAAATTGGTCACCGGCTGCATCCACAGGCCAAGCTCCACGCCCTGTGCGCGCGCGGCCGCGATATTCTCCAGGCTGAAGGTTGCGGAGGAGAAGACGATCAGGTCCTGCGTGTTGCGGCGGAACCAGGTCGCCTGCGCGCGCAGCTTGCCGTCGATTAGCGACTGTTCGATTCCCGCGTCATAGCTGCGCGCGGTTTCGGGGCGCAGGTTCGGATTGCCGAACGCGGCGAGTTGCTCGCTCAGCGCAGGCGCGCGGAAACCCTCCGCATAGGTCGCGCGGATCACGGTTTCGCCGTCATTGGGCGTATAGGCGATATTGCCGCCAAGGCTGGTCTTGCTGCCGAACACCTGCTGGTCGTCGACGCGTACGCCGCCGGTGACGGTCAACCCCTGCACCGGACGCACGATGGCCTGGCCGTAATAGCTCGTCATGTGCACGTCACTGACATCGGGCGCGGTGTTGAACGAGGGGAAGAAGGTGCTCGCCTCGCTCTGTTCGTGCTCCACGCCGAACACCAGGGTCAGCGCATCGGCAACATCAGCAACGCCCTGATATTCGAACCGGTCGAGCGTGCCCTTGGCGCGTGCGGGGTTGAACGATCCGGGGGTGGGATCGGTGGTGATGCGCTTGATGTCGGTCCGGGTATAGGCAAAGCGATTGCGCAACCGGCCGTCGAATAGCGCGACATTAAGCCCCGCATAGCCCACGAACTGGCGGTTGTCGGTCACCGGCAGCGTATCGGCAGGCGGGTTGTCGAATTCGGTTTCACCATCGGTATAGAAGCCGCGCAGATCGAGGCTGATCGCATCGCTGAAGGCGACGCGCAGCTTGCCGCTCAAGGTCAGGTTCTCGAACCCGTCCTTTTCGGTCGCCCCACGGCGCTCATCCCAGGCGGAAATGCCATCGGTGCGGAAATAGCTTGCGCCAAGGCTGCCCGAAACGATGCCGGTCTTGCCCGAGACGCTGGCGACCAGCTGGCCGGTGTCACGATAGCCATATTCGCCGCGCGCACTGGCCTGCAGCCCCTCGCTCGGTTCGATCGTGGTAATGTTGATGACGCCGCCGATCGCCTGGCTGCCCCAGATCACCGAATTGGGTCCGCGCAGCACCTCGACCGATCCGATATTGCCGGTGAGGATCGAGCTGAAATCGAACGCCCCCGAAGGCGAAGACGGATCGTTGATGCGCACGCCATCGACCAGCACCAGCGTCTGCGAGCTGTCGCCGCCGCGGATGAACACGCTGGTCGTGCCGCCGGGGCCGCCGTTGCGCGCAACGCTGATGCCGGGCAGCGTCTGCAGCACGTCGCTCAGCACCTGGGTCTGGCGACGATCTAGTTCTGCCTTGTCGACCACGGTGATCGACTGGCCGGTTTCGCTGCGCTTCTGGACGATGCGACTGGCGGAGACGACGATATCGTCGTCCTGGTCGTCGCTGGCGGACTGCGCATGGAGCGGCGTGGCCACTGCCAGAGCAAGCGCGGACACGGTGAAACTGCGGATGAATTTGGACACGGTTTTCCCTCAGCCCCAGCCGCCGCCGAAGCGGAAGGGCAGATGAACGACATCAAGGCCCGCCGGGATCGCTTCCGGACGCGACTATGGCCTGTGGCATGTCGTTACGAAGGAAAAAACTTTCCCATCCGAACAGGCTGGACCCGGCCCCCGGATGAACGACGCGATGGCAGGTCTCCTGGCTCGTCGATCATCGCCTCGGGCCGTCTTCCCGGGATCGCTCCCAGTGACATATTGGCCGTCGGCTCCCGACTGACAGTTGCGGGCACAGCACCGGATTTGCACCGGCTTCCCTCTTCGCCTCCCGGCTAAGGGAGGAACCATCTGGATGCGCAATTGCTGGATTTGGGCAGGCTTGTCAATCCGGCCTTACAAAAGCCCCGGCCTGCCCTACTGACAGGCCGGGCTTCAGGGGATCAGATCAGCTCGACCGCAACCGCCGTCGCCTCGCCGCCACCGATGCAGAGCGATGCCAGGCCGCGCTTGCCGCCATGCGTCTGCAGGGCAGAAACCAGCGTTGCGATGATTCGCGCACCGCTCGCGCCGATCGGATGGCCCAGCGCGGTCGCGCCGCCATGCACGTTGATCTTGTCGTGCGGAATGCCGAGGTCGCGCATTGCGATCATCGACACGCAGGCGAACGCCTCGTTGACCTCGAACAGATCGACATCGTCGACGCTCCAGCCCGCCTTCTCCAGCGCCTTGCGGCTGGCATCGACCGGCGCGGTGGTGAAGCGCGCCGGCGCGTGGGCATGTGCCGCGTGCGACACGATCCGCGCGACGGGCTTGAGGCCAAGCCTGTCGGCGACGCTCTGGCGGGTCAGCACCAGAGCAGCCGCACCGTCGGAGATCGACGAGGCATTGGCCGCCGTGATCGTGCCGTCCTTGGCGAAGGCCGGTTTCAGGCTCGGGATCTTCGACGCGTCGCCCTTGAGCGGCTGTTCGTCCTTGTCGATCGTCTCGGTGCCCTTGCGGCCGGTGATCTCGACGGGGACGATCTCGCGGTCAAACCCGCCGCTGCTCTGCGCCTTCTGCGCGCGGGTAAGCGAGGCGATCGCGTAATCGTCCTGGTCCTGGCGGGTGAACTGATATTCGCCTGCGGTTTCCTCGGCAAAGCTGCCCATTGCGCGGCCGGGCTCATAGGCGTCTTCCAGGCCATCGAGGAACATATGGTCCATGACCCGGTCATGGCCGATCCGCGCGCCGCCGCGATGCTTGGTGAGCAAATAGGGCGCGTTGGTCATGCTCTCCATGCCTCCCGCCACCAGCAGATCGACCGAGCCCGAGGCCAGCGCCTCTGCCCCCATGATCGTCGCCTGCATGCCGCTGCCGCACATCTTGTTCACCGTGGTCGCCTCGACCGACTGCGGCAGGCCGGCCTTGAGCGCGGCCTGGCGCGCCGGGGCCTGACCGAGGCCGGCGGGCAGCACGCAGCCCATATAGATGCGCTCGATTGCATCGCCCGAAACCCCTGCCCGCTCGACCGCCGCCTTGACGGCGGTCGCGCCGAGATCGGTGGCGCTGGCGCCCGAGAGCGAACCCTGGAAGCTGCCCATCGGCGTGCGCGCATAGGAGACGATGACAACGGGATCGGCGGCGGAAAATGCGGTCATGGCATGAGTCCCTTTTCGAATGTGGTGAAAGCGCCTTCCCCTAGGGCCAGCGCGATTGCAAGAGGCTTGGAGTACAAAGCGCTTGGCCTGTCTCGGGGCGAGCCGCTATGCGCAAGGGCGCTGCCGATCCCCGGCATTGGGCCAATTTCGCTATGTATGCGCCGCTGCTTGACCATCCGGTGATCGCGCCCCTTGCAGCGGCGATCCTTGGCGCAATCTTCGGCAGCTTTATCGGCGCGCTGGTGGTGCGCTGGCCTGCGGGGCGATCGATCCTGACCGGGCGGTCGCAATGCGATGCGTGCGGCGCGCAGCTGAAGCCTTGGCAGCTTATACCGTTGATATCGTATGTTTTGCTGCGCGGGAGATGTGCAGCATGCGGGACGGCCATCGGATGGCATTGCTTCGCGATCGAGCTCAGCGCGGCGCTGATCGGAGCGCTATCGCTGGCGGTGCATCCGGGCGCAGAGGGACTGGCGATAGCGGCATTTGGCTGGCTGCTCCTCCCGCTCGCGCTGCTCGATCTGCGCCATTACTGGCTGCCGCATCCGCTTAACGCAGCGCTGGCATTGGGCGCGCTGGCGGGCGCTGCGCTGGACATCCCGCCCGACTGGACCAGCCGCCTGATCGGCGCAGGCGCTGGTTGCGGCGGACTGTGGCTGATCGCGCTGCTCTATCGGCTGACGCGCGGGCGCGAAGGGCTCGGCGGCGGTGATCCGCTGCTGCTCGGCGCGATCGGGCTGTGGCTCGGCTGGCAGGCGCTGCCCCTCGTGCTGCTGATCGCCAGCGGCCTCGGGCTTGCCGTCGCGCTGGTGCTGCAACGCCGCGGCCATGATCTCGATGCCGCCACCCGCTTCCCACTGGGGACGCTGATGGCGCTTGCCGCCTGGCCGGTGGCTCTGGCCGGGCTGAGCGGCTGAGGATCAGCTGCGGCGAGTCGCCCTGCGTAGGTTATCGCTCAGAAATGTCTGGCCAGGCTGCGACACGGCGATCGTACAGCTGGCCAGCAGCGCCATGAAGCCGAGGCCGATCACCAGCCCCGAAGACGCGCCAATGGCGAGCAGGACCAGCATCACCGCGACAAAGGGCAAGGCGACAAGGCCGAACAGACCGGCGACAACGGCCGACGCCCGAAGGTGGTGCAACATGATGGGAATGCTTTCGGTTTAAGCTGCGGTCGCGCAGAAATCGAACGACGTAATAGCCAAGCCGATGCTCCACCATGGCAGGTCGCGGTCCGACTTACCAGCGGTTTCACATCGCCTTGCGCCCCTCGATCAGCGCATCGACCACCGACGGGTCGGCAAGCGTGCTGGTATCGCCGAGCGAACCGAACTCGTTCTCCGCGATCTTGCGCAGGATGCGTCGCATGATCTTGCCGCTGCGCGTCTTGGGCAGCGCGGGCGTGAAATGCAGATGGTCGGGCGTCGCGATCGGGCCGATTTCCTTGCGGACCAGCGCCTTCAGCTCCCCGGCCAGCGCGTCGTCGGCCTCCTCGCCGACATTGAGCGTCACATAGCAATAGATGCCCTGCCCCTTGATGTCGTGCGGGAAGCCCACCACAGCAGCTTCGGCAACGCGCGGGTGCAGCACCAGCGCGCTTTCGACCTCGGCGGTGCCCATGCGATGGCCCGAGACATTGATGACATCGTCGACGCGGCCGGTGATGCGGTAATAGCCGTCCTCATCGCGCTTGCAGCCGTCGCCGGTGAAATACTTGCCCTTGTAGGTGCTGAAATAGGTCTGCACGAAGCGCTCGTGATCGCCATAGACCGTGCGCGCCTGGCCGGGCCACGACCCCGCGATGCACAGATTGCCCTCGGTCGCGCCGTCGAGAGTGTTGCCATCGGCATCGACCAGTTCGGGCTGGATGCCGAAGAACGGCAGGCCCGCGCTGCCCGGCCGCATCGCATGCGCATACGGCAGCGTCGTGATCATGATGCCGCCGGTCTCGGTCTGCCACCAGGTATCGATCACTGGCACCGCGTCCTTGCCCACGGTGCGGCGATACCAGCGCCAGGCCTCGGGATTGATCGGCTCGCCGACCGATCCGATCAGGCGCAGCGCGGAAAGGTCGTGCTTCTCCACCGGCGCTTCGCCCTCGCGCATCAGCGCGCGGATCGCGGTGGGCGCGGTGTAGAAGATGTTGACGCCGTGCCGCTCGCACATGTCCCAGAAGCGGCTGTGATCAGGATGGTTGGGCACGCCTTCGAACAGCAGGCTGGTTGCGCGGTTGAGCAGCGGGCCATAGACCGAATAGCTGTGCCCGGTGACCCAGCCGATATCGGCGGTGCACCAATAGACCTCGCCCGGGCGGTAATCGAAGGCATAGTGAAAGGTCGTCGCGACCCAGACCGCATAGCCGCCCGTGGTGTGCAGCACGCCCTTGGGCTTGCCCGTCGATCCGGAGGTATAGAGGATGAACAACGGATCTTCCGCCGCCATCGGCGCGCAAGGGCAGGTCGCAGGCACGGTCGCGGACAGTTCGTGATACCAGTGGTCGCGCCCCTCGGTCATCGCGATTTCGGCACCCGTATGGCGCACGACCAGTACTGCATCGACGCTGATCCCGTGATCGCTCAGCGCGGCATCGACATTGGCCTTGAGCGGCACCGTCTTGCCCCCGCGCATCCCGGAATCGGCGGTGACGATGAACCGGCTCGCGCAATCCTCGATCCTTCCGGCGAGCGCCTCGGGCGAGAAACCGCCGAACACCACCGAATGGATCGCGCCGATGCGGGCGCAGGCGAGCATTGCGATCGCGCCTTCGAGCACCATCGGCATGTAGATGGTCACCCGGTCACCCCGGACCACGCCCAGCGCGGTGAGCGTACCGGCGAACCTCTGCACCTCGGCCAGCAGTGCGTCATAGCTCAACGAGCGGACATCGCCGGGGGTGTCGCCTTCCCAGATCAACGCCGTATCCGCACCATGCCCCGCCAGCACATGCCGGTCGACCGCGTTGTAGCACAGGTTGAGCTCGCCATCGTCATACCAGCGGATGCGCACCGGATCGAAGCTCGAACGGTTGATATGCGTCGGTCTCGAACTCCAGTCGATGCGGTCCGCTTGAAGCGCCCAGAATCCGTCCGGATCGCGCAACGACGCCGCATAGAGTTCCGCATATTGCGTCGGCGTGCACCAGGTCTGTGCATCCTCGGGCGCCGGGATCAGCGGCTCGGCAGCGGTCTCATGGCTCATCTTTCGGGTCCTCGCACGATGACGGCCTTGACGGCCGCTTCGTCGCCCTTTCTGCCCGAGGGCATCTGCACGAGCAACCCGTCGCAAACTGTCATATCCTGGTCAAATTGCGATTGATATAACATTACACGAGTGCTAGCCGCCCCTCCGACTCCGCGGTTTTGGGTGCATGGCAAGGCCTATAGCGCCCGGGCAGCGGGCACCGGATTGCCGGTCAACGGCAGCCTTTCTTCCTTTTTCAGAGTCCCCAGGGAGCATAACAGAACATGCGTCGCACGCTTCTCACCGTTACCTCGTCGCTTTCGCTCGCCACAGCGCTGCTTGCCCCGCTTCCCGCGCTGGCGCAGCAGGCCGCTCAAGCCGAGGAACCCGCACAGGAAGACGATGACTTCCACAAGAGCGGCGGGATCATCGTCACCGCGCCGTTCGTCCGCGATCTCAGCATTCTCGCCGGCACGTCCGAGCTTTCGGGCGACACTCTGGCGCGCGAAGCGCGTGCCCAGATCGGCGACGCGCTGACCAAGCTGCCCGGCGTCTCGGCGACCAGCTTCTCGCCTGGCGCTTCGCGCCCTGTGCTGCGCGGCTTCCAGGGCGAGCGCATCCGCGTGCTCACCGACGGCATCGGCACGATCGACGTGTCGAACACCTCGCCCGACCATGGCGTCACGGTCGAGCCGATCATCCTCGATCGGGTCGAGGTGCTGCGCGGCCCTGCGGTGCTGTTGTTCGGCGGCCAGGCGGTCGGCGGCGCAGTCAACGCGATCGACAAGCGCATCCCGCGCGAGGTGCCCGAAGAGCCGTTTCATCTCGACGCGCTCGCCACGTACGGATCGGCTGCGGACGAGCGCAGCATCGGCGCGAGCCTCGATGTTCCGCTGACCTCGAAGCTGGTGCTCCACCTTGATGGCAGCTACCGCAAGTCCGACGACCTGCGTGTGGGCGGCTTCGTGCTGTCGCCCGGTCTTCGCGCCGAGCAGCTCGAAGAGGCCGCGGAAGAGCGCGCCGAGGGCAATCTCGAGGAGGCAGCTGAAGCCGAGGAACTGGCCGGTCTGCGCGGCCGCATCCCCAATACCGGTACCGAAACCTACAGCTTCGGCGCGGGCCTGGCCTATATCGGCGAAGGCGGCAGCTTCGGGATTTCGGGCAGCTATTACAACAGCCTGTACGGCGTCCCCGAGCGCCCCGGCGCTGGCCATCATCACGGTGAGGAAGAAGGCGCTGGCGGCGAAGAGGAAGAAGGCCCCGTCACCATTGGTCTCGACCAGTTCAAGGTCGATTTCCGCGGCCAGGTCGATCTGCCCGGATTCTTCGAGGCGCTGCGCCTGCGCGCGGCCTATGCCGATTTCAAGCAGACCGAGTTCGAGGGCGACGAGGTCGGCACCGTGTTCCGCAACAACGGCATCGAATCGCGGCTCGAACTGGTGCAGCGCGAGCGTGGCGGTTGGCGCGGCGCGACCGGGGTGCAATATGTCCATCGCGATTTCAGCGCGATCGGCGCGGAAGCCTTCGTTCCGCCCAACACCACCGATCAGGTCGGCATCTTCACGCTGCAGGAAGTGCGGCTCGGCCAGATCGAGCTTGAAGGCGCGGGGCGCTTCGACCGCGTCGTGGTCAAGTCGCAGGATGTGGGCGTCGAGCGGCGCTTCAACTCCTATTCGTTCGCGGCGGGCCTGGCCTATCTGCCGACCGACCAGCTCAAGTTCGGCGTGAACCTCAACCGCGCCCAGCGCGCGCCGGCCGCCGAGGAGCTGTTCTCCAACGGACCGCATATTGCCACGCAAGCCTTCGAGATCGGCAACCCGAATTTCACGACCGAGAAGAGCTGGGGCGGCGAGGCCTATATCCGCTATTCGACCCCGGACGTGAATCTCTCGCTCACCGGCTTCTACAACCGCTTCGACGATTTCATCATCGACGTGCCCACGGGACTGGAAGAGGATGATCTGCCGGTCTTCCAGTTCATCCAGAACGATGCGAAATATTACGGCATCGAAGCCGAAGCTTCGGTGGTGTTCGCGCGCGCCGGATCGTTCAAGTTCATCGCCGATGGCGTCGCCGATTATGTCCATGCCTCGCTCGACGGCCTGGGCCCGGTGCCGCGCATTCCGCCGCTGCGGCTGCTCGGCGGGCTTGAGGCGCAGAGCGACGTGCTCAATCTGCGCGCCGAGGTCGAATGGTTCGACGACCAGGAGCGCAACGCCAATTTCGAGACGCCGACCGAGGGCTTCACCCTGGTCAATGCCAGCGCCTCGTGGAAGCCGTTCGGCGCCTCGCGCGGCGTGACGCTGATCGCATCGGCGAACAACATCTTCGACGTGATCGGCCGCCGCGCCGCCAGCTTCACCAAGGACTTCGCACCCTTGAGCGGCCGCGATTTCCGTATCTCGGCGCGCTTCAGCTTCTGATCTAGGCTCATCTCTCCCGCTCGCGGGAGGAATGACGAGGGTCAAAATCCTCCCCGAGCTTGTCTCGGGGAGGGGGACCGCTGGCCGCAGGTCAGCGGTGGAGGGGAAGCCGGTTGGTACTGTAGCTCAGAGGGGAGCGCGCATTCGCTGCCCCTCCACCACCCGCTTCGCGGGCGGTCCCCCTCCCCCAGCGAGCTGGGGGAGGATTTTAGTTGAACGTCACACCGTCGGCAGCACGTGATCCTTGAACTGATCGCGCAGCGCGGTCTTGAGCAGCTTGCCGGTCGCGCTGTGCGGCAGCGAGTCGACGAACACGATATCATCGGGCAGCCACCATTTGGCGACATGCGCCGACAGGTGCGCCAGGATCGCGTCCTTGCTGGGGCTGGTGCCGGGCTTGGGCACCACCAGCAGCAGAGGGCGCTCGTCCCATTTGGGGTGCGGCAGGCCGATCGCGGCGGCTTCCGCGACATCGGGCATGCCGACCGCCGCGTTTTCCAGATCGACCGAGCTGATCCATTCGCCGCCCGACTTGATCACGTCCTTGGCGCGGTCGGTGATCTGCATCACGCCATCGGGATGGATCACCGAAACGTCGCCGGTGTCGAACCAGCCGTCCTCTGTCAGCGCGTCGTTCTCCGCCTTGAAATAGCGCTTGATGATCCACGGCCCCTTGATCTGCAGCCGCCCGCTCGACTTGCCGTCGCGCGGCAGCACGTTGCCCTCGTCATCGACCACGCGAAGCTCGACGCCGAAAGGCACCCGCCCCTGCTTGGTGACCAGATCAAGCTGCGCCTCGAAATCGAGATCGTCCCAATCGGGCGACGGCGCGCCCATGGTGCCGATCGGCGAGGTTTCGGTCATGCCCCAGGCATGGTTCATCCGCGCGCCCATCTTCATGATCCGCTCGCACATCGCGCGCGGCGCGGCCGATCCGCCGATGGTGACGACCTGCAGATATTCGGGCTTCTTGCCCGTGGCATCGATATGCTGGAACATCGCGAGCCACACGGTGGGCACGCCGGCCGAGTGCGTGACCTTTTCGGTGTTCATGAGGTCGCACAGCACCGCAGGATCGTTGACCGCGGAAAAGACGAACTTGATCCCCGCTGCCGCGCCGGCAAAGGGCAGGCCCCAGGCGGCGGCGTGGAACATCGGCACGACGGGCAAGGCCACCGATTGCGGCGACAGGCTGAACACCGCCGGCTGCATCTCGGCCATCGCATGGATCACGGTCGAGCGGTGCTCGTAAAGCACGCCCTTGGGATTACCCGTGGTGCCCGAGGTGTAGCAGAGCATGCACGGGTCGCGCTCCGAGCCTTCGTGCCAGCGATAGCCCTCGTCGCCCGTTTCCAGCAGCGCCTCGAAGCCTTGCACGTCCGATCCGGCGGGCGGATCGAAGCAGACATAATGCTCGATCGTCGTCCAGCGGCTCTTCATCTTGTCGATGATCGGCTGGAACGCTGCGTCATAGCACAGCACGCGGTCTTCGGCATGGTTGGCGATATATTCGAGCTGCTCGTCGAACAGGCGCGGGTTGATGGTGTGGATCACCCCGCCCATGCCGATCGCGCCATACCAGGCGACAAGATGGCGGCTATGGTTCATCGCGAGCGTCGCGACGCGGTCGCCGGGTTGCAGGCCCAGCTTCACCAGCGCGCTCGCCAGCCGACGCGCATCGCGGGCAATCCCTGCCCAATGGGTACGGGTCTGGCTGCCGTCCGCCCAACGGGTGACGATTTCGCGCGTGCTGCTTTCGCGCTCGGCATGGTCGAGCAGCCGCATCACGCGCAATTCATAATCCTGCATTCCGCCAACGATCATCATTCTCTCCCAGATCTTGAGGCTCTCGCAGGGAGCCGGTTCAACCTGGATGAGAAAGCCCGAAGCGGCGGGCAAGTCAACTGACGAGGCGCAATTCCGGGCGTCCGGCGGCAAGCTGTTCGATCTCGCGCACGTTCAGCCCCTCGACCAGGCGCAGCGCAGCCTGCGCTTCACCATCGAGCCGGAAGCGGTTGCCGAGGCACACCGGCATCACCCGCCCATCGCCCATGATCAGCCGCGCGTGCAGTTCGTCCTGCCCGCTTCCAGCCGGCCCGACGAGTTCGGCCAGCCGCGACAGCGCATCGGGATGGTGCACGTCGACATGCGCGCGGTGCCGCAGCACGACCTTGATCTGGTCGAGCGGCCTTGCCCGGCGGATCGTTGCGCGCGGTGCCTGTTCCTCGCTCGACCGGTCGAATTCCAGCTCGATCAGCAGGCACGCCGATTGCGCCGCCCATTCCGGCATCGAAGCGACGATCTCGTCATCGAAGGAGCTGGCGGAAAACTGGCCGCTCTCGTCGGACAGGTCGACCATCACGAAGGTGCTGCCGCGCTTGCTCTGGCGGCGGTTGCAGCCTTCGACCAGCGCCGCGACCTTCGCCGTCTTGCGCTCGCCGACGCGCACCTCGAGCGTGTCCACCAGCAGCTGATAGGGCCGCGCGCCCTGGGCCTTGGCGGTCGCGGCAAATTCGGTCACCGGATGCGCGGAGAAGAAGAAGCCGAACGCCTCGCGTTCATAGGTCATCTTCTCGCCCATCGCCCAGGGCTTGACGGCGGCAAGCCGCAGCGACTGGCCCGGCTGCTGGACATCGCCGAACAGCCCGCCCTGCCCGCTGGTCCGCTGGCGCTGCGCTTCGGCGGCGACCGCCATTACCGTGTCGGCCGAGGCATGAACAACCGAGCGCTCGAGCCCGAGGCCATCAAAGGCGCCCGCTGCAGCAAGGCTCTCGATCTGGCGCTTGTTGACAGCTCCCGCGTCGATCCGGTCGGCGAGATCGCCCAGCGACTTGAACGGGCCTCCGGCTTGGCGCGTCGCCACCACGCCCTCCATCGCCTTTTCGCCGACATTCTTGAGCCCCGCGAGCGCATAGCGCACCGCCAGCCCCTCCTCGGTCTGCTCGACCGAAAATTCGGCCTCGCTCGCATTGATGCACGGCGGCAGACACGCGATGCCCAGCCTGCGCATGTCGTCGACGAAGATATTGAGCTTGTCGCTCTGATGCATGTCGAAGCACATCGAGGCGGCAAAGAACTCGTGCGGGTGATGCGCCTTAAGCCAGGCCGTCTGGTACGCGAGCAGCGCATAGGCCGCAGCGTGCGACTTGTTGAAGCCATAGCCAGCGAACTTGTCGATCAAGTCGAACAGCTCGTTGGCCTTTTTCGCATCGATATCGTTCTTCGCGGCGCCCTCGACGAAGCGGCCGCGTTGCTTGTCCATCTCCGCCTGGATCTTCTTGCCCATCGCGCGGCGCAGAAGGTCCGCGTCGCCGAGCGAATAGCCCGCGAGCACCTGCGCCGCCTGCATCACCTGTTCCTGATAGACGATGATGCCGTAGGTCTCTTTCAGGATATCCTCGAGCAGCGGGTGCGGATAGGTGATCGGCTCGCGCCCGTTCTTGCGCGCGCCGAAGCTCGGGATATTGTCCATCGGCCCCGGGCGATAGAGCGAGACGAGCGCGATGATGTCGCCGAACGCGGTCGGCTTCACCTGCGCCAGCGTGCGGCGCATGCCTTCCGATTCAAGCTGGAACACGCCGACCGTATCGCCGCGCTTCAACAGCTCATAGGTCTTGGCATCGTCCCAGGGCAGCCGCGACAGATCGACCTCGACGCCGCGTTTCGCGAGCATCTCGACCGCCTTGTGCAGCACCGACAGCGTCTTGAGGCCGAGAAAGTCGAATTTCACGAGGCCCGCCGTCTCGACATATTTCATGTCGAACTGCGTCACCGGCATGTCCGATCGCGGATCGCGATAGAGCGGCACCAGCTGCGCCAGCGGACGGTCGCCGATGACGACGCCGGCGGCATGGGTCGAGCTGTGGCGCGGCAGACCTTCGAGCTGCATCGCCAGGTCGAACAGCGTCTTGACCTCCGCATCGTCGCGATACTGGTTGCGCAGCTCGTCGACCCCGGCCAGCGCGCGGTCGAGCTTCCACGGATCGGTCGGATGGTTGGGGACGAGCTTGCACAGCCCATCGATCCGGCCATAGCCCATCTGCAGCACGCGGCCCGTATCGCGCAGCACCGCGCGCGCCTTGAGTTTTCCGAAGGTGATGATCTGCGCGACATGGTCGCGGCCATATTTCTGCTGCACATAGCGGATCACTTCGCCGCGCCGCGTTTCGCAGAAGTCGATATCGAAGTCGGGCATCGACACGCGTTCGGGGTTGAGGAAGCGTTCGAACAGCAGCCCTAGCTTGATCGGGTCGAGATCGGTGATCGTCAGTGCCCAGGCGACCGCCGAGCCCGCACCCGATCCGCGGCCCGGCCCCACCGGAATATTGTGATCCTTGGCCCATTTGATGAAATCGGCCACGATCAGGAAGTAGCCGGGAAAGCCCATGCCGACGATCACGTCGACCTCGAACGCGAGCCGGTCGAAATAGGCCTTGCGCTCCTCCTCGGTCAGATCGGTATAGGCCTCGAGCCGTTTTTCGAGGCCCGCAAAAGCATCGGCGCGCAGCTGCGCCGCCTCGCCCTCGAGGTCGCCGGCGAGGCTGGGCAGGATCGGCTTGCGCTTGGGCGGCGCATAGGCACAGCGCTGCGCGACGACGAGCGTGTTGACCAGCGCCTCTGGCAGATCGCTGAACAGCTCGCGCATCATCGGCGCGGACTTGATCCACGCCTCGGGCGAACTGCGATCGCGATTGGCAGCGCCAACATATTCGCCGCGCGCGATGCACAGCATCGCATCATGCGCGGCGTGGAAGCCGGGATCGGCATAGCAGGCGGGGTTGGTCGCAACGAGCGGCAGGCCGCGCGCATAGGCCAGATCGAGCAGCGCGTTTTCCGCCAGCGTCTCGATCTCCTCTCCGCGGCGGCACAGCTCGATATACAAACGATCGCCGAACAGCGCCTGGAGCTGGTCGCAATAGCTTTCGGCCTCTTGCTGCTGTCCTGCCGCAAGCAGCTTGACCAGTGCGCCCTCGCCCGCAGCGGTCAGCGCGATCACGCCATCGGTGCGTCCCTCCAGCCGGTCGAACGGCACGTGCGCGGGCAGTTCGAGCGGACGGTCGAGATGTGCGTGCGAGACGAGATCGCAGAGGTTGTCATAGCCCTTCTCGTTCTGCGCATAGAGTGCCAACCAGTCGAGCACCGGCGCGGCAGAGTTGCTGCCGGGTCGTGCAACGCACAGCAAGGTGCCGATGATCGGTTGGATGCCCGCATCGAAACAGCCATCGGCAAAGGCCATGCCCGCATAGAGGCCGTTGCGATCCGCCAGCGCGATGGCCGGGAAGCCTCGCGCATGCGCGGTTTTGGCGATCGCCTTTGGCTCGATCGCGCCTTCGAGCATCGTATAGGCGCTGAACACGCGCAGCGGGACGAAGGGTTCATAGGCCATGGGCAGAAGCTACCGACTGGTCCGCGATTCGAAAACCGGCGCGGATCACTCCCCGGTGGATAAATCCTTGGCCGCGATCTTGCGGCGGACATCGCGTACGGTCGACCAGATGCCGTAGAGAATCAGCACGGCGAGGAAAACCCACACCCAGGCGGGAATGTTGCGCCCGGCAATGGCGAGATAGACATAGGCCGAGACGAAACAGGCGCCCGCGCACATCACCGGCAGCACCGTCGGCTTGCCCGCGCGCGCGTTGCGCACCAGCCAGGCGATGCTGGCGAGAAACAGCGGGATCGCGCCGATATAGATGCTCGCGAAGATCACCGGATTGACGCCATATTGCGCGCCCAGTCCGTTAGCCCAGGTGCTGATGGCGTCGATCATCGGTGCGGTGTCCTTGCTGCAATGCTGGTATTGCTTCCTCGTCACCCCCGCGCAGGCGGGGGTCCCGCTTGTGCTGATAATCGGCGAAAAAGCGGGATTCCCGCGTTCGCGGGAATGACGGGAGAGTAACGCCGAAATTTCGCGTGTCGAGCGCCTGCCGTTACAGCAGCTTCTCGATATCCGCCTTGATCTGCTCCGGCTTCACCATCGAACCATAGCGGGCAACCACGTTACCCTTGCGATCGATCAGGAACTTGGTGAAATTCCACTTTATCGCGCGGCTGCCCATCAGCCCGGCCTGCTGGCTCTTGAGATATTTCCAGAGCGGATCGGCTTCCTCGCCATTGACCGCGATCTTGGCCGAAAGCGGGAAGGTCACGTCATAGGTCAGCGAGCAGAAGTTCTTGATCTCCTCCGCATCGCCCGGCTCCTGCGCGCCGAACTGGTTGCACGGATAGCCGAGCACCTCGAAACCGCGATCCTTGTATTCGCGATGCAGCCCCTCGAGACCCTCATATTGCGGCGTGAACCCGCATTTCGAGGCAGTGTTGACGATCAGCAGCACCTGGCCCTGATAATCGGAAAGCGGCTTGGAGCTGCCATCGGGCAGCGGCATCGTGTAATCGAAAACGGTCATGCGATCCTTCCATCGTGCAGGCGGACAACCCGGTCCATGCGCGTGGCCAGTCTTTCGTTATGGGTGGCCACCAATGCCGCGCTGCCCTCTTCCCTTACAAGATGCAGGAACTCGTCGAACACTCTGTCGGCGGTCGCCTCGTCCAGATTTCCGGTCGGTTCGTCGGCAAGCACGACCTTCGGCCGGTTCGCCAGCGCACGCGCGACGGCGACGCGCTGCTGCTCGCCGCCCGACAGCTGGCTGGGGCGATGGTCGAGCCGCTGGCCGAGCCCGAGACGGGAAAGCAGTTCCGCTGCCCGGTCCGATGCCTCGTCGCGGGTGCGGCCCATGATCAGCTGCGGCAGCACGACATTCTCGCGCGCGGTAAAGTCGGGCAGCAGATGGTGGAACTGATAGACGAAACCCAGCGCGGTCTTGCGCAGCCGGGTGCGGCCGTTGCTGTTCAACTGCGCCGCCTCTTCGCCCGCGATGCGGATGGACCCGGTAAAGCCGCCCTCGAGCAGGCCCACGGCCTGCAGCATGGTCGACTTGCCCGAGCCCGAAGGTCCGAGCAGCCCGACGATCTCGCCCGGTTCGACCGCCAGATTGACGCCCTTGAGCACGTCAATGGTGACGCCGCCCTGGGCGAAGCTGCGGCGGACATCGGTGAGCAGGATGACGGCATCACTCATAGCGCAGCACCTGCACGGGATCGGTCGAGGACGCCTTGAAGGCGGGATAGAGCGTCGCGAGGAAACTGAACAGCAGCGCCATTAGCGCAATCCCTCCCACTTCGAAAGGATCGGTGCGGCTGGGCAGTTCGGTCAGGAAACGGATCGAGGGGTCCCAGAGCTGCTGACCGGTCACGAACTGGACGAACAGCACGATGCTCTGCCGGAAATAGAGGAAGACGAAGCCCAGCCCCAGCCCGGCGACCGTGCCGAGCGATCCGATGATCAGCCCCACCGTGATGAAGATCTTGAGCAGCGAGTTGCGGCTTGCCCCCATCGTGCGCAGGATCGCGATGTCGCGGGTCTTGGCGCGCACCAGCATGATCAGCGACGACAGGATGTTGAACACCGCGACCAGGATGATGATCGACAACACGATGAACATCGCGACGCGTTCCACCGCCAGCGCCTCGAACAGCGAGGCGTTGATCGTGCGCCAGTCGTTGACCACTGCCTGACCGCGCAGCTTCTGCTCCAGCGGCGCCAGGATCTCTCGCACCTGATCGGCATCGCGCGTCGTCACCTCGATCATGCCGACCTGATCGCCCAGCAGCAGCAGGAGCTGCGCGTCCCTGATCGGCATGATGACGAACGCCTTGTCATAGTCATAGACGCCGATCTCGACGATTGCGGAGACCTCGTACAATATCTCGCGCGGCACGGTGCCGAACGGGGTCGCACGCCCCGCCGGATTGATGATGGTGATCTTGTCGCCGATCCTGACACCCAGATTCTGCGCCAGCCGCGATCCGAGCGCGACCTTCGACGCGCCCGCCTTGAGCTCGGCGACCGAGCCCAGCACGGTCTTGTCCTTGAGCGCGGCGATATCGGGCGCATCGGTGCCGCGCACCAGCACCGCTTCCACGCGGCCGTCGAAATTGATCAGCAGCGGCTGCTCGATCAGCGGCGATGCGGCGACGACGCCGTCCATCCGCCGCGTCTCCTTGAGGATGTCCTGCCAGTTGTTCAGCCGCCCGCCATAGCCCTGCACCACCGCATGGCCGTTCAGCCCGACGATCTTGTCGAGCAGTTCGGCGCGAAAGCCGTTCATCACGCTCATCACGATGATCAGCGCCGCAACGCCCAGCGCCACCGCGACCAGGCTGATCCCGGCGACCAGGAAGATAAAGGCCTCGCCGCGACCGGGCAGCAGATAGCGCTTGGCGATCGTCCATTCGAATGTGGACAGCATGGAGGGGGAATGATCCTTTCGGAACTGGCGCCGTCCGGGGGATCAGCGGCGCTGCTCGGCTTTTTCCATTAACCAGCGCATGCAAGGCTGACAATGGCTGATCCCTGAACGAAGGCGTGTTGCACATAAAACACAGAAAGGATCAAAAATGACGGCAAGCCGCGAATTCCCCTAGCGCCTGAGCCCGCATTACGGAATCATGACAGCGCGGATCAAGCGGCTACGGCCATGGGTTCGGGGATAGTTTCCGTCGTTTTGGGGAAAGCGGCGGTTACCGAGGGTTCAGGATTTGCGAGCGAGGCTTTTGGGCATCAGCGCGCGATATGAACCTGATAAAGAGCGTCCGGGTCTTGGGGGCCGGACGCTCTTTTTTCGTCTGCTGCAGACGCCGGGCTGTGCCGCCCCGCGGGCATCCCCTTCTACAAAAAATTGATCTTGAAACGCGATTTCCAGCGCCTAGATTTATCGCGTGTTCCACGCCGTCAGGGTGGTTCACATCGTCCGAAGTGCCGCAGCAGCGGGCTTCAACCATTTGAAATCGCTTGAACAAGGATTTTGAAGATGAACCGTTTTGATTTCACCCCCTATCGCCGCACCACCGTTGGCTTTGACCGGCTGTTCGACTTGCTGGAAAACCAGGCCCGGGCTGCACAGGGCGACAACTACCCCCCGTTCAACATCGAGCGGAGCAGCGACGACGCCTATCGCGTCACCATCGCGGTTGCCGGGTTCAAGCCGAACGAGCTCGACATCACCGCGCAGCAGAATCTGCTGGTCGTGTCCGGCCGCAAGGCTGCCGAGAGCGAATCGCGCGGCAACTTCCTGCACATGGGCATTGCCAACCGCAACTTCGAACGCCGCTTCGAGCTGGCCGATTTCGTGCGGGTGAGCGACGCCAATCTGGAAGATGGCCTGCTGACCATCGATCTGGTGCGTGAAGTGCCCGAGGCGATGAAGCCCAAGAAGATCGCGATCAACGGCACCCCCAAGCTGCAGGTCGTCGAGGCTTCGACGAAGGATGAAGGCGACAGCCAGGCGGCGTAACGCCAGCTCAAAAGGGTAGAATGCAACGGGGTGGGCCGGCAGCGGCCCACCCTTTTTGTTGTGCCGACCTGCCTTGCCAGCCACATCCGCTCAGCCTGAGCCAGTCGAAGGCTCCGCGCCCAGGGTTGACCAGATTCGGTCGTCATTCCCGCGAAGGCAGGAATCCCGCTATTTCATCTTCACTTTCGCCAGAAGCGGCCCCCCCCGCCTTCGCGGGGGTGACGTGGTTATCATTCGATCCTAGTGCGCGGGGCCTTCGACAGGCTCAGACTGAGCGGCCATAGGATCGCCATCCGCTCGCAATAAAAAGAGGGCGGACCCTTGCGAGCCCGCCCCCCGCGCCCGCTCAGGACGCTGCTTTCTCCTTAGGCCGGATTGGCCGGGTCGCATTTACCGCACCGCCCACCGGAGAAAATCTGAACTGGGACCCCGCGCCCGTAGGGCGCGGGGGTTTTTCCGGCGGCAGGGTCAGGCCGGGTCGCAATAACCTGGCCCTGCCCCGGAAAACTCGAAAACTCACCTAGCCGATCGTTCAGGCCGCTTCGGAAATCTCCAGCAGCGTGTCGCGATCGATAATCTTCACGCGTCCCTGTTCGAGCTCGATCAGCCCCGCATCAGACCAGGCGGAAAGCTGGCGATTAATCTGCTCGCGTGACAATCCCGCGAATGTGCCGAGCTCGCTCTGGCTGAGGTCCAGCTTGAGCTTGCCCTCCTTCGCGCCCGAAACCATCAAGCGCAGCAGATAGCGCGCCAGCCTGGGTCCGGAGGTAAAGGCCCGGTCCGCCTCGATCACGTCGTTCGCCTGGCGCAGCCGCTTGGCCATGACCCTGAGCATCCGTCGCGGCATCGACACGTGCCGCTCGGCAATCTCGTCGAAGGCCGGCCGCGACAGCGAAAGCGCGGTCACTTCGGTCAGCGCCTCGATCGAGGCCGTGCGCGGTCCGCCATCCAGAAACGCGATCTCGCCAATGACATAGCCGGGCTCGGCATAATCGAGCACGATCTCGTGACCGTTGCTCGCCACCATGCTCACCCGGGCAAATCCGGTCAGGATGATCAGCAGATTGTCGCCATCATCCCCCTGCCCCATCAGCTCCTGCCCCTTGCGGTAGCGGACGAAATGCCCGCGCAGGATGATGTCCGACAGCTCGTCATTGTCGCAATCGGCGAACAGGCTGTGGCTGGCCAACAGCGCGGCAAGCTCGTTCGCGTGCATGATTGCCCCTTGTCCCTTCCTTTCTGTCGGCTTTGTCCTTGCCGAGCATCTCGCTGCGGCCGTCCCTGTCGCCGCCGACAGATGTGCTTTTGCCCGAATCGTTTTACGCCGCTGTGCGCCACCGCACAACACCGTCAAATAGAGTAAAATGGGCATTACAGTATGTGGTAAATTGGGGCAACACGCAGGAAAATTGCGCCAAGAGGGTCAAGCGGTTAACGGATGTCAACCGCGCGGCCCCCTCGGGTTAACCGATATTGCCCTGGGTCAGACCAGCCTGCTCTGCGCGACCGCGGCCTCGATGAAGCTGGCGAAGAGCGGATGCGGATCGAATGGCTTGCTCTTGAGCTCGGGATGGTATTGCACCCCGACGAACCAGCTGTGATCGGGCCGCTCGACGATCTCGGGCAGGACGCCGTCGGGCGACATGCCGGAAAAGACCAGTCCGCCCTGTTCCAGCCGCTCGTGATAGGCCGTGTTGACCTCGTAGCGATGGCGGTGGCGTTCGCTGATCATATCGGTGCCGTAGATGCCGCGCACACGGCTGTTGCCCGATAGCTTGGCCGGAAACGCGCCCAGCCGCATGGTGCCGCCCAGATCGCCCTCGGCGCTGCGCTTCTGCAGACCGGATTCGCTCATCCATTCGGTGATCAGGCCGACGATCGGTTCGTCCGTCTCGCCAAATTCGGTGGTCGAAGCTGCAGTGATGCCGGAGGTGTTCCGCGCCGCCTCAATGCACGCCATCTGCATACCCAGACAGATGCCGAAGAACGGGACGTTGCGTTCGCGCGCGAAACGAACCGAGGAAATCTTGCCCTCGCTGCCGCGCTCACCGAAACCACCGGGCACCAGAATGCCGTGCATCGGCTCGAGCACGGCCGCCAGCTCGTCGTCGGGCAGCTTTTCGAACAGCTCGGCATCGAGCCATTTGACATGCACCTTGACCCGGTTCGCGAGGCCGCCGTGCACCAGTGCCTCGTGCAGCGACTTGTAGGCATCCTGCAGGCCGACATATTTGCCGACCACGCCGATCGTCACCTCGCCCTCGGGATGCTCATGGCGCTCCATGATATCGACCCAGCGCGAAAGGTCGGGTTCGCGCGCATCGGTGATGCCGAAGGCGCGCAGCACTTCGCTGTCCAGCCCTTCGCGGTGATACTGCATCGGCACGGCATAGATGCTGCGGGCGTCGAGCGCGGGGATGACCGCTTCCTTGCGGACGTTGCAGAACTGCGCGATCTTGGCGCGCTCGGAATCGGGCAGCGGCTTTTCACAGCGGCACAGCAGGATGTCGGGCTGGATGCCCAGCGAGGTGAGCTCTCGCACGCTGTGCTGCGTGGGCTTGGTCTTCAGCTCGCCCGCCGCCGCGATATAGGGCACCAGGGTGACGTGCACGAACAGGGTGTTCTCGCGGCCGATCTCGTTGCGCAGCTGGCGGATCGCCTCGATGAACGGCAGCGATTCGATATCGCCGACGGTGCCGCCGATCTCGCACAGCACGAAGTCGAGATCATCGGTTTCGGCCTGGGCGAATTCCTTGATCGCATCGGTCACGTGCGGGATGACCTGCACCGTGGCGCCGAGATAATCGCCGCGCCGCTCGCGCTGGATGATCGTCTGATAGATGCGGCCCGAGGTCACATTGTCCGACTGGCGCGCCGACACGCCGGTGAAGCGCTCGTAATGGCCAAGGTCGAGATCGGTCTCCGCGCCGTCATCGGTGACGTACACCTCGCCGTGCTGATAGGGCGACATCGTGCCCGGATCGACATTGAGATAGGGATCGAACTTGCGGATGCGCACGCGGTACCCGCGTGCCTGCAGCAGAGCGCCCAGGCTTGCGGCCATCAGGCCCTTGCCAAGAGAGGAAACCACGCCGCCGGTGATGAAAATATAACGCGCCATGGGAGAAACCCGTTAGCGGTTCGCGCGCAAGACTGACAAGCGCGCGAATCCGCAGGAAAGACAAAAATCTGTGAACAGCCGGGGATTTCTCCCCGACCCGCCTCAATTTCAGTTGGCGGGAGCGTCGCCCTGGGCCGGAGCCGCAGCAGGTGCCTCCGTCGCGGGCGCTGCAGCCGGCGCGCCGGCCGCCGACAGCGGATCGCCATTGGCGGGCGCCGCAGGGGCTGCCGGAGCAGGCGCTGTGAGCGGATCGCTGATCGGGGCGGGGGTACCGCGCTTGAGCGAGGTATCGATATCGCCCACCGAGTGCATGTTCGCCGCCATCACCGCCAGTGCGATGCTCAGCAGCACGAACAGCGTTGCCAGGATCGCGGTCGAGCGGGTGAGCAGGTCACCGGCGCCACGCGCCGACATGAGGCCATTGGGATTGCCACCGACGCCCAGACCACCCCCTTCGGAACGCTGCATGAGGATGACACCCACCAGAGCCGCTGCAATCAGCGTCTGCACGATGGTGATGAACAGGAAAATCGACGACATGAACGGTCAGACCCAGCAAATGAATTTCAGGATTGGCGCGCACATAGCGATTAGGCCGCGCCAGCGCAACCGGCGCGGCAGGGCGATTAGGCCGCGCCAGCGCAACCGGCGCGGCGGCTCCGCCTTCGACGCGCCAAGGTCCGATTAGCGCGGTGCGGCCTCGATGATCGGGATGAAGGTCTCTGCCTTGAGGCTGGCTCCGCCGACCAGCGCGCCGCCGACATCGGCAATGGCCAGAATTTCGGCTGCATTGGCCGGGTTGACCGATCCGCCGTAGAGAATGCGCACGCCCTGGCCCGCCTCGCCCAGCTTCGCGACCAGCGTCGCGCGCAGCGCCGCATGCATCGCGGCGATATCCTCGGCCACCGGCACGCGTCCCGTGCCGATCGCCCAGACCGGCTCGTACGCGACCGAAAGCCAATCGCCGCTCGCCGATGCCGGCAGCGACGCCGCCAGCTGCGCGGTGACGATGGCAATAGCATTGCCGGAATCGCGTTCCTCCAGCGTCTCGCCGACGCACAGGATCGCGCCCATGCCGGCAGCGTGCAGCGCCTCGGCCTTGGCAGCGACATCGGCATCGGTCTCGCCCTGGTCGGCGCGGCGCTCGGAATGGCCGACGATCGAACAGGTCGCACCCGCCTCGCGGATCATCGCGGCGGACAGATTGCCGGTATGCGCGCCCGAAGCCTTGGCATGGCAATCCTGCGCGCCGATCTGCACCTTGCCCGCAGCGGCGGCAAAGGCCGCGATCAGCGTTGCAGGCGGGCAGATGCCGACATCGACATGGCCGTTTGCTGCGGCGGCCTCGGCGATCGCCTGCAGCACCGCGACATCGGCCGCGCTACCGTTCATCTTCCAGTTGCCGACGATATAAGATGCTGTGCTGGCCACGATGCTGTCTTCCCCATTGTGTTTATGCTGTGGGGCGCGCGGCTAGCAAATCGCGAGCCGCTTGGCCAGCCACGGCATGGCCACTCAGGCCACGCGCAGTTTACAGCTGGTACAGCGGCGCCAAGGGTTGAAGCGCGCGGCAAAGCCCCCTAAAGCCAGCCCGCATTTTCACGAGGCCGGGTCATCGCACGCCCGGCGCTTTGGCGGACCGACCGATGATCACCTTTTTCCGTTCCTTCTTCAATTCCAAGATCGGGGTTGTCGTCAGCCTGATCTTTCTCGCGCTGATCGCGGTCGCCTTTGCGGCGTCCGATGTCACCGGCGGCGCGAGCTTTGGCGGAGTGGGCAACGAAAGCGTCGCCCAGATCGGCGGCGAGGAAATCGGCACCGGCGAGTTCTCGACCACCGTCACCAACGCCTTCCAGCAGTTCCGCCAGCGCAACCCGCAGCTCGACATGGCCTCGTTCGATGCGCAGGGCGGCATCGACGGCGTGCTGGAAGAGATGATCGGCAGCTATGCCTCGGCTGAATTCGCCGCCAGCATCGGCCTGGGCGCGAGCAAGCGTCTGGTCGACAGCGAGATCGCGGGGATCCAGGCGTTCAAGGGCGCGGATGGACGGTTCGACGAGACGCTGTTCCGCAATGCGCTCGCCCAGCAGGGTCTGACCGAAGCGCGCGTGCGCGAAGATATCCGCCGCAGCCTGCTGGGCGACCAGCTGCTGCTGCCCGCGACATTCGGCGCCAAGCTGTCGCGGCAGATGGCGCTGCCTTATGCCGGGCTGATCCTGGAAGGTCGCGAAGGCCAGATCGCCTTTGTCCCGTCGGCCGCCTTCGCGCCCAAGACCGCGCCGACCAATGACCAGCTGCAGAAATTCTATGCCGCCAATGCCGCGCGCTACCGCATTCCGGAGCGCCGCATCCTGCGCTTTGCCACCTTCACCACCGACCGCTTTCGCGACCAGGTCAAGGTCAGCGACGCCGAGATCGCGGCCCTGTACAAGAAGCGTTCGGCCGAATTTGCCGCGACCGAGAAGCGCGATGTCGAACAGCTGATCGTGCCGACCGAGGCCGCCGCAAAGGCGATCGCCGCGAAGATCAACGGTGGTGCCAGCATGGCCGCCGCCGCGAAGGAAGCCGGGCTAGCGCCGATCGACCTTGGTCTCCAGTCGAAGCAGGAACTGACCAAGAACGCTTCTGCTGCCGTCGCCAATGCCGTGTTCGCCACCGCCGCAGGCAAGGTTGCCGCGCCCGCACGTTCGCCGCTGGGCTGGCATGTCGTGCGGGTCGACAGCGTCAGCGCGATTGCAGGACGTTCGGTCGAGCAGGTGCGCAACCTGCTCGAAAACGAGATCGCGCAGGAAAAGCTGCGCCAGACGGTCGCTGATTTCACCGCCAATCTCGAAGACCGGATCGCCGATGGTGCCTCGCTTGCCGATATCGCCAAGGACGAAAAGCTCGAGCTGCAGGTCAGTCCGGAAATGCTCGCCAATGGCCAGGCGCCGGGCAGGCCCGATTTCGCGCCGACAGGCGCCTATCAGGCGATGCTGCCCGTAGCCTTCGGACTGGAGGAAGATGCCGAGCCGCAGCTGGTCGAGGTGCAGCAGGGCAAGGAATTCGCCGTGTTCGAAGTGCAGGAGATCAAGCGCGCGGCACCGCCGCCACTCGCCAGCGTCCGCCAGCGTGTCGCTGCCGACTGGGCGCTGGCGCAGGGCCTCGCCTCTGCGCGCAAGCTGGCCGACGGCATCGCCAAGTCGTCGCGCACCCCTGCGGCGCTCGAAAAGGCGGTCGCCGGAGCCAGCATGCGCCTGCCCAATATCGAGCAGATCCGTACCAACCGGCAGACGATCATGCAGCAGCAGGGCCGCGTGCCACCGCCTGTGGCGCTGCTGTTCAGCATGGCCGAAGGCACCACCAAGGTGCTCGAAGGGCCCAACCGCACCGGCTGGTTCATCGTGCATCTGTCGAAGATCAATCGCGGCGATGCGAGCAAGGTCCCCGAGCTGATGGCCGCGACGCAGCAGCAGCTTGGCCAGGTGATGGCCGACGAATATGGTCGGCAGCTGCTGGCGGCGCTCAAGGTCGAAGCCAATGTGAAGCGCAATCCGGAAGCCATCAAGCGGGTGAAGGACCAGCTGACCGGCCGTAATCGGGAAAATTGATGGCGGGCCCTTCCAGCCAGAACCGCACACAGGCCGCCGAGGCGCTGGCCGATGGCCGGTCGAGCCTGATCTGGCGGCGGCGGATCGCCGATACCGAAACGCCAGTTTCGGCAGCCTTGAAGCTGATCGAGCGCGAGCGCGGTGACTTCCTGCTCGAATCGGTCGAGGGCGGCGAAACACGCGCGCGGCACAGCTTTGTCGGCCTGGCGCCCGATCTGGTGTTCCGCGCCTCGGGCAATGCCGCCGAGATCAACCCGCACTGGGCGACTGATCGCGCGGCCTTCGCGCACTGCGATACAGGTTCGCTCAATGCGCTGCGTGGCCTTGCCGAGACCTGCCGGATGGACGTGCCGCCCGAACTGCCGCGCGCACTCGCCTTTCTGGTGGGCTATTTCGGCTATGAGACGATCGGTCTGGTCGAGAAGCTGCCGCGCGCGCCGCAATCGGACCTGACGCTGCCCGACATGCTGTTCGTACGCCCCACCGTGCTGCTGATCTTCGACCGTCTGAAAGACGAACTGTTCCTGATCGCGCCGATCTGGGCCGGCAGCGGCGATCCCGAGCAGGCGATCGCTGCGGCCGAAGAACGGCTCGATGCGGCCGAACGCGCGCTGCACGCGCCGCTGCCTGCCACCGTGCGCGATGCCTCGCTCGATCCGGAAAGCCTGACGCCGCAGCCCGTGCTCGCGCCAGGCCGATATGGCGAGATGGTGCTCAAGGCCAAGGACTATATCGAGGCGGGCGACATCTTCCAGGTCGTGCTCGCCCAGCGCTTCACCGCGCCGTTCGCGCTGCCGCCGATCGAGCTCTACCGCGCGCTGCGCCGGGTGAACCCCTCGCCCTTTCTCTATTTCCTCGACCTGCCTGGCCTGGCGCTGATCGGATCGAGCCCCGAGATCCTGGTGCGGGTGCGCGATGGCAAGGTGACCATCCGCCCGATCGCGGGAACCCGTCCGCGCGGCAAGACCCCGGCGGAGGACCTGGAAAACCGGCAGAGCCTGCTCGCCGATCCCAAGGAACTGGCCGAGCACCAGATGCTGCTCGATCTGGGCCGCAACGATGTCGGCCGCGTCGCGGCGGCAGGCACGGTGCGCGTCACCGACAGCTTCACGGTCGAACAGTACAGCCATGTGATGCACATCGTCAGCAACGTCGTTGGCGCGCTGGAGCCGAGCCATGACGCGATCGACGCGCTGTTCGCGGGCTTCCCTGCCGGTACCGTCAGCGGCGCGCCCAAGGTGCGCGCGTGCGAAATCATCGCGTCGCTGGAGCCCGAGACACGCGGGGCCTATGCCGGCGGCGTCGGCTATTTCGCGCCCGACGGATCGGTCGACAGCTGCATCGTGCTGCGCACCGCCATCGTTCGTGACGGCACCATGCACGTCCAGGCGGGTGCCGGCATCGTCGCCGATAGCGTCACCGACTATGAACAGCGCGAATGCGAGGCCAAAGCGGGCGCCCTGTTCGCCGCCGCACGCGAAGCGTTGCGCCTCGCCAGCGAACCGGGATACGGGCAATGATCCTCGTCATCGATAATTACGACAGCTTCACCTACAATCTGGTCCATTATCTGATGGAGCTGGGTGCGGACGTGCGGGTCGAGCGCAACGATGCCTTGAGCGCGCGCGAGGCGCTGGCGACCAATGCGCAGGCCTTCCTGATCTCGCCCGGCCCATGCACGCCCAACGAGGCAGGCATTTCGCTCGATCTGGTCGCGGCCTGTGCCGATGCCGGAAAGCCGCTGCTCGGCGTGTGCCTGGGGCATCAGTCGATCGGCCAGCATTTCGGTGGCGAGGTCGTGCGCGGCGGCCTGATGCACGGCAAGACCTCGCCCGTGGTGCACGACGACACCGGGCTGTTCCAGGGCCTGCCCTCGCCCTTTCTCGCCACGCGCTACCATTCGCTGGTGGTGCCCGAAGCGAGCCTGCCGCCAGAGATGATCGTCAATGCGCGCGTCGAGGCCCGGGCGGGCGAGACCTCGCATGTCATGGGCTTCCGCCATGCCACGCTGCCGATCCATGGCGTGCAGTTCCACCCCGAAAGCATCGCCACCGAACATGGCCACCGCATGCTCGCCAATTTCATGGCGCTGGCGGGGCTCGAGGTGAAGCCGATGCGCGAAGATCTGCTCGCATGACCCGGCTGCCCGATACCGCCCATCCGCTGAGCCGCGACGACGCTGCTGAGGCCTTTGCCGCGATCCTCGACGGCACGGTGAGCGACGAGGCGATTGCCGAATTCCTGATCTCCCTATCCGAACGCGGCGAGACAGCGATCGAGATCGCCGCCGCCGCGCAGGCCTTGCGCGACCGGGTGATCCCGATCGCCGCGCCCGCCAATGCCATCGATGTCTGCGGCACCGGCGGCGACGGCCACCATACGCTGAATGTCTCGACCGCGGTGTCGCTGGTCGTCGCCGCGTGCGACGTGCCGGTCGCCAAGCACGGCAACCGCGCCGCCTCGTCCAAGGCGGGCGCGGCGGACACGCTCGAGGCGCTAGGCATGGACATGGCCGCCGCGGGGGCCAGCGCCGAACAGTCGCTCGCCGAGATCGGCATCTGCTTCCTGTTCGCGGTCAACCATCACCCGGCAATGCGCCGCATCCAGCCGATCCGGCAGAAGATCGGCCGCCGCACCATCTTCAACCTGATGGGGCCGCTCGCCAATCCCGCAGGCGTGCGCCGCCAGCTGATAGGAATCGCGCGGCCAGGCTATGTGCATGTCTATGCCGAGGCGCTCGACATGCTGGGCACCGAACATTCGCTGATCGTCTCGGGCGACGAGGGGCTCGACGAGCTGTCGCTGGCGGGGGGCAACGA
>NZ_LSIS01000480.1:0-5884 GCF_001556365.1 Blastomonas sp. CCH1-A6
TGCGCCTCGGTTGTGGCCTTGATTCTCAAGGCTTTCGGGCATTGCTGCGCAATGTGTGCGGAAATCCCGCACTGTGCGGCGCTGGCTGGAAACCAGCAGCGCGCAGGGTTTGCCGCACATTGCGGCCTGTCCCGGCATGAGCCGCGACGACGATTTCCGCCTCCGGCCAGGCCGTATCCGCTCGCGCGGTAGCCAGCGGGCGCTGCCGATCATCGTCCAAGCGCTCGCCGCCGCGCAGCGGGCCGGCGGCCATGTCTCGCGCCGCGGCCAGATCGTCGCGCCGGGCCGCTCGACCTTCGGTCGGGGCCGCGTGGCGAGCGTCCGCGCGACCCATCGGCTCGGCCACCGATCGCGCCAGGTCATCGTCAAGGCGCGCGTGGTCCGGCATGGCGGCCGCGCCTCGCTCGCGGCTCATCTCAACTACCTGCAACGCGATGGCGTCACCCGCGACGGCGAGCGGGGCGTGCTGTTCGGCGCCGACGCAGACGGCCTCGACCGCAACGAGTTCGCCGCCCGCTGCGAGGACGACCGGCATCATTTCCGGTTCATCGTCTCGCCCGAGGATGCCGAGCAGATGCGCGACCTCAAGGGTTTCACCCGCGAGCTGATGACCCGCATGGAAAAGGATCTCGGCACCCGCCTGGACTGGCGGGCCGTCGAGCACTGGAACACCGACAATCCCCACATCCACATCATAGTGCGGGGCGTCGGCGAGGACGGGCAGAACCTCATCATCTCGCGCGACTATATCCGCGAAGGGATGCGGGCGCAGGCGCGCGAGATCGTCACCCAAGAACTCGGCCCGCGCACCGACCTTGAAATCCGGCAATCGCTGGAGCGGCAGATCGAAGCCGAGCGCTGGACCGAGATCGACCGCGACCTGTCGCGGACCATGCAGCGCAACGGCCTGATCGACATGGCGCCCGAGCCCGGCGTCCGGCCGGACGGCGACCATGTGCTGAGGATGGGACGGCTGCGCAAGCTGGAGCGGCTCGGCCTCGCCAGCGAGATCGCGCCCGGCCAGTGGACGTTGGCCGGCGATGCCCAGGCGGCGCTGCGCGAACTCGGCGAGCGCGACGACATCATCAAGCGAATGCACAAGGCGATGAGCGACCGCGGCATCGACCGGGGCGCCGGCAGCTATGTCCTCGACGCCGATCCCGCTCAGCCCGTTATCGGCCGGCTGGTCGATCGCGGCCTGCATGACGAGCTGACCGGCAAAGCCTATGCGATCGTGGACGGGATCGGCGGCCGCACCCACCATGTCCAGCTTCCCGACATCGAGGCGACCGGCGATTGCCGGCCCGGCGCGATCGTCGAGCTGCGCCGCTTCGAGGACCGGAAAGGCCGGCAGCGGGTGGCGCTGGCCGTGCGCTCCGACATGGACCTTGAGGCGCAGGTCCGCGCGCCGGGTGCGACCTGGCTCGACCGGCGCAACCTGTCAGGCGACGGCCATGATCTCGGCGGCGGGTTCGGGACCGAAGTGCGCGCCGCGATGGAGGCCCGCGCCGAGCATCTCGCCGACGAGGGGCTCGCGCGGCGGCAGGGACAGCGGATCATCTTCGCGCGCAACCTGCTCGACACGCTCCGCCGCCGCGAGCTGGACGCGGCCGCCAAGGACTTGTCGGCCGAGATCGGCCAGCCGCACGCGCCGTCCAAGGCCGGGGAGTATGTCGCGGGCACGGTGCGCCAGCGGATCACGCTCGCCTCGGGGCGCTTCGCCATGATCGACAATGGCCTGAGCTTCCAGCTCGTGCCCTGGTCGCCCTCGCTCGACCGCCAGATCGGCAAGCACATCTCCGGCGTCATGCGTACGGGCGGCGGGGTAGATTGGTCGTTCGGGCGCGGCCGAGGGCTGGGCCTTTAGCGGAAGGGTTTGGGGCCGAGAGCGAGCTGAAGCAAAAGAAGGAGTCGCTCAGACGAGAAGAACGCGAAGGTCCGGAACCACCGGCGCAATCACTTGAGTGAAATCCCGGTCGGAGGTGACGACGACATAGTTTCGTTCAAGCGCTTGTGCCGCAATCCAGAGATCATTCTCATCGATCTGCAGAAGCTGGCCGCTCACACGATCGGTCCAGGCCTCGACCCAGCGTGGAATACGGCGCCTGATGTCGATCCGCGCCAGCGCGACGCTCGATTTAACGGTCGCGAAGGCATCTGCCGTGTGCCGTGTGACTTCGGCCAACGGGTGTGCCTCGGTGCTGACGAGGCACGCTTCAATGTGCGTGAGCGGCTGGCTTGCGGCGCGCGCGAGCGCTAACCCGAACCTGAGCTCGCCGACCGTTACTACCGATACGAGCTGCGCGGCTTGCGCCGGTAAGTCGGCGACTGCCTGGCGGACGGCGATATGATTGGGCCTCCGCGCGTCATAGAGCACGGACACAAGGTTCGTATCGAGCAGATAGGTGTCCATCCGCTACTGGACGTAGCGCCTGAGCCGCTCAACCTCGTGCTCCGGTGCCGGCGTGAAGACTTCGAGCGCCCAGGCGCCAGTGTTTTCGCGTAGCAGCGGGCCGACATATTCGTGCAGCGGGAGGTAGGCGGTAAAGTCCTCTGGGAACCAGCCCTTGAAGGTATGTGCGACACGCCGTTCAGCTTCATGTCCACGAAACGCTTCGAGCAATCGTCGCTCCAGACGAGGAGGCAGATCGAAGGCCTTCAAGAGCTGCGCGTCGATATCGATCAGCAACCCTTCCAACCGCTCGTCGATCTCGGGCGTGCGTAGCGCATGGGCTGCGGCGGCGCCAAGCGCGTCGCGGTAGCGCCACACTGCGGCGACCACGTCACCAAGCGCGCCCCGCTTTGGCAACGGCAGCTGCTTCATAACAACATTGGTGAGATGCTGGTTCGAGGCCCGCTCGAGGACGAAGGCGCTCGCCAGCGGGCTGTTGATCAGCGCTTCGATCGCTTCCACTGGCAGGTCTGATGTGGTCGGCCAGATGCCAAAGAACGCCTGCGACGGCACGAGCCCGCTCGCGTCTAGCGCGCCATCCAGCCGCCAGGGGCCACGCGACCGGCGCGCCACGTTGACCAGTATTTTGGGTTTGTCCCAGGCGCGCGTGAGTGGACCGAACCGATATGCGGATTCCTCGCGCATATCGACGAAGCCGGTCGTGGTGATACTAAATTGAAGAAGCGAGTCCGCGGGCTTGAAAATTCCTCTGGCAAAGCCCTCCCGAGGAACTGCGCTCCAGCCGGCAGACTGGCTGATCCACTGAAGGCCGCGATGAACTTCGGCTTGACCACCAAGCACGGGATAGTCCGCCAGATATTCCCAGACCTCGTCGAGCGCACCAATCCAAAGGTCCCCCGAACATACCAGCTTGGTGCGGCGGCGCTCGGTGGTGACCTTACCCGTCATGAGAAAATCCGGACGGCCTCGGTCGGTGACTTCGACGGAGCGCAACTGGCTCGGAAGATTCTTCGCATCAGCGTCGCGCTGGCCGGTGGCGATGATCACGGCCGCCTCCAGCCCGGCACGCTGAAAGATGCGGTCAGGAAGCGATGTCAGCTCGATCCGGTCATATGTGTCAGCGAGCAGCTGGCGCAGTTCGCCATATTGCTTCTGGCGGAGAAAGCCTTGCGGCAAAACGAAACCCAGCGCTTGGGGCTTGGCTTCGATGAGCGTCCGCAGCACCGCCATCGGCTTCGAGAACGACTTTGCCGCCATCTCGGGATAGCGCTGGCGCTCTTCGCTGTCGAAGTCCTCCCAGGGTGGGTTGCACAGGACGATGCGCTTGCCAGCGGCATCTGCTCGAAGCGCGTCTTTCTCGAACAAGTCCTTGGATGCGATTTTCCAGCCATTTGCGTTGGGGTAATCAGCAAGGATCAGCGATAGCGTCGCGACTTCACAGGCGAAGCTGTCGAGTTCCGCACCGCTGATCCGCTTGACGAGAAAAGCGTGCCGCTCCTCGCCGGTGAGCGTATCGGGAAGCTGATCGCGCAGGTGCCGCAGTGCCGCGACGAGGAACATACCCGCGCCAGCGAACGGCTCGTAGATCGTTATGTCCTCAAGATCGAAGCGGCCGAGATCGAGTTGGCCAACGACATATTCAGCCACTTGTCTGGGGGTAGAGTGCGTGCCGAAGCGTTTGCGCGTGTCAGCCGTCACCAGCGTGTTTTCGTAAACGAATGCCAAACTGTCCGACGAAATGTTCCGGAAGGTGATGGCGCCGCGAAGCGTCGTCCATGCAGTCTCCACGGCCGACGACGGAAGGGCATCGACCGCGGGCCGCAGCATATGATCGAGATGATAATAGGTCTCGATGCCGGCGAGCACATCGCGCACCGGCGCATGGGTCCATGATGTCGCGTCAGGATGCTGGCGATCGATCAGGATTTTGGCGGCAAGGAGCCTGAAGGTGGTGCGGAAAACCGCTTCTTCGCGTTGCGGATCGTCGATCCCGGACAGCAGTTGGGCAATGACTTCGCCGAGCAGCCGATCGAGCTTCACTTCGATCTCATGTTCGATCGCCGGCATCAGTCCCAGATCGACGAAGTCGAGCTGATAGGCCGTCTGGGTCTGGGCCAGCGACTTGGCGCGGTGAACCGCGTGTGGGTTCCAATTGTCGGCATTGCGCTCGAACAGCGCGTCCAGCTGGTCGAGCGGAACCCGTTCGCTCAGACGTGGCTTGCCTTCCGCGCCGACCCGCCAGACCCCGACATCTTCAGGGCTGATCGAGAACAAGATCGGCGCACCGAGCGCCCGGCGGCGTAGCACGGCGTCCGCATCGTGCGTGCCGGTAATCACGCCAAAGGCGGCCGAGCGATAGGATTCGGGAACTTGTGTGAACGCGGCAAGTGCGACGCACTGTTCCTCGCCCGCCTCCGACAGCACATCGGCGAAGCTATAGTCGTGGATGAGCGATTCCGGTCGATAGCCGATCGCACGCAGTCCCGCTTCGATTCTGGCGAGCGCGGTCACGCCGCGTCACCTTCGGCAGTGCGCAGCATGATGCCGCCCTCTGCGTCAGCCGGCGCTTCGCTTCGGCGCAATCCCACCGCCGGAAAGAGAGGGAGTTGCGCGATCGGCTCGGAGACGCCGAAGCCCTGCGACAGCGCCTCAAGATGGGCGTTGAGCCGAAGCAGGATTGCATCCTGGTCGGCCGGCAACGGATCGCTACCACCGAGCAGCGCACAGCTATCGAGTCCAAAGATAACGAGCCGGTGGTTCCACAGGCCCGGAAAGGACCGGCCGTTCAATAGCTCGCGTGCGCGAAGCAGCAGGTCGCGATGGACTTGGAGTTCGACATGGAACCGGCTGCGCATAACGACGGCGAGCCGGAGCAACAGCACTGTCTGCCAGCCGAATTGAGCCTGCTGACCCTGGCGTGATGCCGGGACGTCCGGATGAATGAGCCTGCGCCGCACGGTCCATTCGCGCAGCTGATCAGCCGAAAGCCCGGTCAGCTTCAGGACATCCCGCGATCCGATTAGACGCACCATTTTTCTCCGGTTCGGGTATGATGCCCGAACTTGGATCGGGTATCATACCCATTCTGGTTGGTAAAGCACCTTGTTCTCGATCTGTCCGCTCTGATAGCGCGCGACATACGGGACCGTTCAATCGATCACCGTCGAAAACATAGCAGACTAAACTACGCTACTCCCTGTATTTCTACGCTAGACTTCCCTCAACAATAACAGTGACTTGATTTGATGTCCGGTACGCATCGACCTCGGTGCCATGTCGGCAACCAAAATCCTTTGGGGTCAGGTCTTCACGGTCTTCCTGATCGTGCTCGCAGCCATTTGGGCCGCGACGCAATGGACGGCCGCAGCGCTCGCCTATCAGCCCCAGCTTGGGGCGCCCTGGTTCATGCTCGGCGACTGGCCGATCTATCCGCCGCCGGCCTTCTTCTGGTGGTGGTTCTCGTTCGACGCC
>NZ_LSIS01000481.1:0-4289 GCF_001556365.1 Blastomonas sp. CCH1-A6
GTGTATAAGAGACAGGATGACGCTGGTCGACGTGAACACCGGCATCCAGGAAGCGGTCGCCAGCGGGTCGGCGCGCAAGAAGGATATCGGCGTCGTGGGCGGTGGGCTGTTGCTCGGCCTTGGCGTGGGTGCGCTCGGTGGAAGCTACGCCTCGACCGACATCGGCAAGATCACCACGCTGGCGACGCTCGATGCGTTCCGCAAGCTGATCGAGGATGCACGGCCACGGCTCGAGGCGAGGCTGGTGCCGGCCAAGCCGCCCGCAATGGTGCCTCCCGCCTCCGCGCCGCTACCGGCGCAGGCGGTTCAACCGCTGCCGCAGCCAAATCCGGGAACGCCGAAACGATGATCCGCAAGAAATCGACCCGCGCGGCCGAGATCGCATTTGCCGACGAAGTGATGGCGTCCGACGAGTTCGCGGCTCTCCCCGAGCGCGTGCGATCGACGGTGCGGAACCATCGCCAGGGGATGCGGGGCGAGCGCGAGACCGCCTATATGCTCGATCACCAATTCGGGCCTGACAACGACCGCAACCTGCTTATCCACGATCTGCGCCTGCCGGACGGGCAGGGCGGGTTCGCGCAGTTCGATCATATCCTGCTGTCGCGGGCGTCGCGCACCGCCTCGATCTTCGAATCCAAGAACTACTCTGGCCGGATCTCGAAGAACGAGCATGGCGAATGGATGGTCTGGTATCGCTCGCAACGTCAGCCGCAGAACATCCCCAATCCGGTCGAACAGGCCAAACGACAACGCAAGGTGCTGCAGGCGTGGCTGAAGCGAAAAGGGCATGACAGGGCGTTCGCGGAGGTCGGCGTATTCGTGTCCGTTCCGCCCACCGCGATGATCGACCGTTCCAAAATCGGCAGCGACGAGCCGATCTACAAATGCGACAACCTTTACAAAGCCTGGGTGCCGTTCGGCGGGTCATCGCCCCTGGGACGAATGTTTTCGACCGGCGTCACCGCCGCGCAGATGGTCGAGATCGCCGACCAGCTCATCGCCGACCATGTCCAGGAGGGCGATATCTATACCCGCCTCGGCATCGTTCCTGACAGCACGGACGCCGCCGATACGTCTCATACCGGCGACCCGTCTGGGCCGATCAACATGCCCATCGTCCAGGCCGCGTCTGTGCCGGAATTGCCGCCGTACGTCGAGGCAGAGCCTGTCACTGTTCATCCGGCGCAAAGTCCCTCCACATCGGTAGCGGTTGAATGCACCGTTTTGGAGGTATCGCCCCCTGCCAAGGCGGTTCCCGTCAAGGCGGGCGCACCTATCGAGGTATGCGCCGGGATCGTCGAGCGGACACTGCCAGATGGCCGCATCGCATTCAGGGCCGCGCGCGACGATGAGATCGGCAGGGAGGTTCTTTCCGCGTTGTGCAAGGGCAAGGCGATCTGGAACCCGAGATTCTCCAACTGGATCTGCGTGCCCGACGTCGCCGACGTGATCCGGGCTGCACTTCCCGATGCGATCAGGGTCGGCCACGTCGCATGAATATGATCAGCCTGCCCCGGCCCGAATGCCCGTATTGCCATGAGGCGATGCGCCGCTGGCCGCTGGGGCAGCACATGCTGGTCTGCGACACCTGCCGCCGTCCGATCGTGCGCTACCTCGCTGCGCCCTCGCGTCGGATCTTTCGGCTGCGCCCGCTCTACAGCGTCATCAACGCCATCGCGCTGTTCATTCTGGTCGCGACCTTTCTCGCCATCGTGATCGCCCGCGCCGACATCCGGCATATCATGCTGGCCGTCGCGATCCCCATCGCGATGTTCGGCGCGAGCGATATCGGCGATGGCTGGCTGTCCTGGCGTACCTCGCTCGATCGAGGGTGGAACCACCTTCGCAAGGGTCGCAAGGCGCGGCTGATCGGGCTGGCACGCGCAGCGTTCGGCATCGCCGGCTGTGCTGTCGCCATCTTCGGGCTACTTGCCTACGGCGACATGACCACTCCACGAAAACCGCTTGCCCATCAGGCTGGTCGGCCATGATTCCCTTCTGCCTGATCCTGGGCGACAGCACCGCGGTCGGCACGGCGCAGGCATTGGCAGCACAGGGCATACGCTGCGAGGTTCATGCGCGCGTGGGTGCCGGTTCGGCCGAGATCGAGCGGCGGGTGAGGGGCGCTTCGGCCGCCACCGTCGCCCTCATCGCACTCGGGTCGAACGATGCCGCCAGTCCGGCGCTCCCAACCAACCTTCTTGCGCTCAGGCGGCGAACCACCGCCGTCAAGGTGGCCTGGCTTGCCCCCTACGACCTGCGCGCGTCATCCATTGTCACGTCGATCGCGGCACGTTTCGGCGACACCGTCATCCCGCTGCGGGCGCAACCGAGCCGGGATGGCATCCATCCGGTCAGCTATCGCCCCGTCGCCAAGTCGCTGCGGTGGGGGGCGGTCGCCCCCTTCAGAGCCGGCGTAGCGCCGGCGCCGATCGCGCGCGCGACCGTGCTGGTGATGAGCAGCCCACTCGGGTCGTGATCGCCATCTTCATGCCGCGAGCATCGGTCGCCGGAACCGAACGGCTCGACTCAATCCCGCTGGAACAAATCCGGCCCATATGACAGGCTGAACGTCATGGACCATCGCATCACCCACACCTGCGGCCATGAGCAAACCCATTTCATTGCCGGGTTCGCGTCGCAGCAGGAGCGCAAGGCCACCTGGCTGCGCACGACGGTCTGCGGCGCGTGCTACCGCAAGCAGCGCCAGGAAGAGAACGAGCGCGACGCCGCGGCCTCGCAACAAGCCGTTGCCCATCTGTCGCTGGCGCCGCTCAACGGCTCGGAACGACAGGTCAGCTGGGCAACGACCATTCGCGCGAAACGGATCGCCTTGCTGCGCAAGGATCAACCTCTCGATAGCGTCGAAACCGGCGCGGCGCTGCTCGGCATCGCGGACGCCAAATGGTGGATCGACAACCGCGACGCGACCGACGCGCAGTTGCTCGCCTCGGCAGGGGTGGCTCAGGCTCCCGGCTGAACCGGCGTCGTCACCGCATTCTTCAGCGGCGCGGGCTTCTTGCCGTCAGGCAGCGTCCTGCGGAGGTGCTCGTGGACGATCGCAGCCGAGAAGGGCTTCGGGATGAACGTCGCCTTCTCGGGCATGTCACCCGGATTGGGACGGATATTTGTAGGGGCTTGCAATCGTAGCGGTGTCTGCTCGCCAACAGCGCTATTTCCTGCTCACGCTATCTGCCACTGGCGCGTGGCACCGTGCTCGAATTAGCTGCCAATGTGCTCGCCATCATCCGGCGCTGCTCGCAAACGAGGCGTCGCACTCACGTTATCTGCCAACAGCTTCGACCGCCAAGGGGAGGTCGATCAGACGGCCATAGGTTGTCCCGTTTCTCCATCTGCACCGGGCAGTTTCGGGAAAAGCCAATCGGGAACACATTTCGGGAAAATGGCGCCCTCGTTGCCATCGAGCGCGCCTTCCCGCCGTCAGCCGTCCCACGCGACCTTCGTTTTTGGGAAACTGCTTATCGTCCGGGCGGGGGCGGTTCGTCGAACAGCATTTCCAGATCATCGGCCTCAAACCCGCCCTTGGGGCGCTCGACGAGCGTGAAGCGCCATCGCTGCCCGCGCCGTAGCTCAGTGAACCCGGCGCGCTCCGCCGCTCGGACGTGGACAAAGACCTTGGGCTGCTTGTCGTCACGAGAGATGAAGCCCCAGGCCCCACCACGGTCGAGGTATTTGATCGTTCCGGTCGGCATGATGCCTTCCTTTCGGGCCTAGCCCTCCTTGGCGCAGGCGAGGCACATCGTCGTCGCGGGCGCACGATCGAGGCGCTTGGCCTCGATTTCCTCACCACAGCGGACGCACCAGCCATAATCGCCGCTGTCGATCCGCATCAGTGCGGCGTCGATGCGGCTACATTCGGCTTGCCGGTGCCGCTGCGCCGCCAGTGCCATTGCCTGCACCTGCATGGCGTCGATCCGCGACAGGCGGCCGACGCTTTCCTGATCGAGCGTGACCGGGGCGCGCGTTTCCTCGGCCGCCGCATCATCGGCGACGAGCTGATCGCGAAGCGCCAGCAGTTGCCGACGCCGCGCATCAAGGTCCGGCGCGTCCCCGGCTATGTCAGCGTACCAACAGTACCGGGGCGCGAACGGTGCGGATCATCGTTGTCGTCGTGCTGCCGACGACCAGGGTGCGAAGCGGCGAGTGTCCATAGGCACCCATCACCAGCATCGCGCCGGGATGCGCCGCCATATGATCGCCGATCACCGCATCGACCTTGCCGTCACGCAGGACGGTTTCGGAACAGGCGGGCAGCGTTGCTGCCG
>NZ_LSIS01000482.1:0-3413 GCF_001556365.1 Blastomonas sp. CCH1-A6
CTATAAAATCCTCCCCGAGCTTGTCTCGGGGAGGGGGACCGCCGACCAAGGGTCGGTGGTGGAGGGGAAGCGAGGTCGCGCCCGTAGCGGCAGACTACACTATCCCGCCACCCCTCCACCACCCGCTACGCGGGCGGTCCCCCTCCCCCCAGCAAGCTGGGGGAGGATCTATATGGTCAGAGCATGTCCTCGAGCATCAGCGTCGCGGTTGCCTTGGCACTCCCGACCACGCCGGGAATGCCTGCACCCGGATGCGTGCCCGCGCCGACGAAATAGAGGTTCGGAATCGCATCGTCGCGATTGTGCGTGCGGAAGAACGCGCTCTGCGTCAGCAGCGGCTCCAGGCTGAAGGCGCTGCCCAGATGCGCATTCAGATCGGTGCTGAAATCCTGCGGCGTATAGTGGAAGCTGGTGACGATCCGCTCGTGAATGTCGGGGATCAGCCTGTGGCCGATCTCGTCGAGAATGCGCTTCTCGTAGATCGGGCCCATTTCCTTCCAGTCGATCGGCAGCTTGCCCTGATGCGGCACCGGCGAGAGCACGTAGAAAGTGCTGTGCCCCGGCGGCGCCATCGAGGGATCGGTGACGGTCGGGTGGTGCAGATAGAGCGAGAAGTCCTTGGCCAGCACACCATGGTCGTAGATGTCGTCGAGCAGCCCCTTGTAGCGCGGGCCGAACAGAATCATGTGGTGCGGAATGCCGGGCCAGTCGCCCTTGATGCCGAAATGTGCGACGAACAGCGAGGGCGAGAATTTCTTGCGCTTGAGGCTCGCTGCCGCGCGCTTGCCCCGGCCCGACTTGCCGAGCAGATCGCGATAGCTGTGCATGATATCGGCATTGCTGGCGACCGCATCGAAGTTTTCGCGCCAGCCGCTCTTGGTCACCACGCCGGTGACCTTGTCGCCCATGGTCTCGATCTCGGTGACCGGATCATTCAGGCGCAGCGTGCCGCCGATCCGCTCGAAATGCCTGACCATGCCCGCGATCAGCCGGTTGGTGCCGCCCTTGGCAAACCAGACCCCGCCGTCCTTTTCGAGCTTGTGGATGAGAGCATAGATCGAGCTGGTCTTCATCGGATTGCCGCCGACCAGCAGCGTGTGGAACGACAGCGCCTCGCGCAGCTTCTCGTTCTTCACGAACGAGGAGACGATCGAATAGACCGAGCGCCAGGCCTGGTATTTCATCAGCGCAGGCGCGGCCTTGATCATGCTGGCAAAGTCGAGAAACGCCTTGTGGCCGAGCTTGAGATAGCCCTCGTCGTGCACGCCTGCGCTATAGTCGAGGAAGCGGTCATAGCCGGCGACATCCTCGGGGTTCAGCTTGGCGATCTCGGCGCGCAGGCTCGCCTCGTCGTTCGAATAGTCGAAATTGGTGCCGTCGGGCCAGTTCAGCCGGTAGAAGGGCATGACGGGGACGAGGTCGACATCCTCGCTGATATGATGGCCGGTCAGCGCCCAGAGCTCTTCCAGGCACGGCGGATCGGTGATCACGGTCGGGCCGGCGTCGAAGGTGAACCCGTCCTTTTCCCAGAAATAGGCACGGCCGCCGGGCTTGTCGCGGCTTTCGATGACGGTGGTGGCGATTCCGGCGGATTGCAGGCGGATGGCGAGCGCCAGCCCGCCGAAGCCGGACCCGATAACTGCAGCTTTTTTCACTAGGTTTAAGGCCCCTGATTGCGACCCGAATGCGCGGGCAGATTGTGCGGCACTATAGCGTTACGTTTGCATAGCGCCAGCAGATGCGCGCATTCGGAGCAAAACCGCCTCTATTGCGCCGCAGCCGCCATTGCCGCGCCCACGGAGGCTGCAATTTCCTCGGGCCGCGGATTGCGCCTCAGCGTCAGCCCGCCATTGGCCTGAATATTCTGGCCGGTGACAAAGGTACGATCGTCGCACAGCCACAGCACGGTGTGCGCGATATCGTCCGCGGTGCCGATTCGGCCCAGCGGATATTCCTTCGCGAACGCTGCCTCGAGCCCCGGCGTCGCCACGGCGGCGGCGGCCATCGGCGTCGCGGTCAGCCCCGGCGACACCACATTGGCGCGGATGCCCAGCGGCCCGTACTGGTTGGCAAAGCAGCGGATCAGCGCCTCGGACCCCGCCTTGGTGCCGATATAGGCGGCATGGTCGTAAATGAGGCATTGCGTCGTGGCGGAACTGATCTGGATCACCGATCCGCCGCCCGTCATGGTACGCAGACAGGCGTTCAGCATATGGTGCACGCCGGTGAACTGCAGCGCGACCATCGCCGCCAGGTCCTCGTCGGTGACATCGGCCCAAGGCTTCATGAGCCCCCAGCCGGTGGCGTTAATCGCGATATCGACCCGGCCATGGTATGCCGCGACACCATCGAACAGCGCATCGACATTGGCACGCGATGTCAGATCGCAGGTCACCGCCTCGCCGCCGATCTCGCTCGCCAGCGCTTCGAGCGGGTCGCGCTTGCGGCCCGAGACGATTGTCTTCGCCCCGGCGGCGGCGAGCGCCCGCGCGATCACCTGGCCCATGTTATGATCGCCCGCGGCACCGATGACGATCGCGGTCTTGCCCGTGAGATCGGTCATGCTGCGGCCTCGCTCAGAAAGCGTGCGGTGGCGACGCCATCGGGGCCATAGACGGGTTCCTTCAGGTCGAACCGGTATTTGCGCGTATCGGCGTTGAGGATGGTGAATTGCGAGAGATGCCCGAGCATGCCGCGATAGGCCTCGCCCTCGAGATGCGCCTGCAGCTCGTCGGCGCTGTCCCATTCCTCGAACACATGCACCCGGCCCGGATCGTGCGGATCGGCGCTCCAGGCATAATGGCGGCACCCCGTTTCGGCGAGCGCCATGTCGATCAGGGCTTTCGCTCCCGCCAGCGCGGCGTCGCGGTTCTCGGGAGGGAAATCGACTTCGCCTGCAATCACGATGCTCATTTCGCCTGGGTCTCCTTGAGGATGCTGAAATGCCGCTCGGCAAAGCGCCAGCCGTCGCCGGTGCGCGTGTAAACGTCGAGATACTGGCCGATCGGGCGGCTGACCGACCCGTCGGCGAGTTCGAGATATTCGTGCGTATAGACCCGCCCCGTGGCGTGATCGCCGGTAATCGCGAGCTGGCCGATCTGCGCGAAGAACGCCACGAACGGGAAGCCCGCCATCGCCTGGGTCCACAGCCCGACGATCGCGTCGCGCCCGCGCACCTCGGTGCTTGCGAGGTTCCACACCGCATCCTCTGCCCAGGTCGCGCCCCAGGCCTGCGCATCGCGGCGGAACACCGCATCGCTATAACTGTCGATCAGCGCACGGATCGCGATCTGGTCCTCTGCTGGGCCGTCAAATGCCATTTCTCATCCACTTCCGTTTGTCCGGGTTCAAACTCACCTCCGTTTGTCCCGAGCCCTTCGACTGGCTGGCAAGCCAGCCGCTCAGGGTAAACT
>NZ_LSIS01000483.1:0-616 GCF_001556365.1 Blastomonas sp. CCH1-A6
CGCCCGCCTCGCCTTGAATAGAGCAATTGCGGAACCCGCCAAGCGCGATCACGCATCGTGCGGCAGGCTGAGCAGCAGCAGCGCCGCCGCCAGCGCCAATAGGGCGAGCACCAGGAACAGGCTGGCATAGCCGAAATCGGGCACCATCGTGATCGCGATCCAGGGCATGATCAGCGACGGCGCGGTGTTGGTGAGATTGAACAGCCCGATGCCCAGGCCGCGCGAGGCGGCATCGGGCAGGATGCGCAGCGTCTGGCCGGCATGCAGCGCCAGGAAGGCGGCATTGGCGGTGACGAACGCCAGATAGGCCAGCTTGGCGGTGGCAGGGGTTCCGGCCAGCGCCATGACCAGCAACCCCGCCGCGGCGACCAGCGCGGTCAACGCCAGCGCCAGGAACGGACGGCCATGGCGGTCGCTCCACCGCCCCAGCAGCAACGCTGCCCCCACTGAGAGCGCGAGCCCGGTCGCATAGAGCAGCATCTTGGCCGCATCGTCCATCATGGGGTCGAGGCTGCGCAGCCAGAAATAGAGATAAGCGGCCAGCGCCGCGCCCGAGAGCTGCATCAGCAGCCGCGCCAGCCACACGCGCTGGACGACGGATGCGGCGCGCGCGATC
>NZ_LSIS01000484.1:0-1184 GCF_001556365.1 Blastomonas sp. CCH1-A6
CCGCCGCATCGGCCACGCCCGGCTGCTGCATCAGCACCTCTTCGAGATCCTTGGGATAGATGTTGAACCCGCCAGAGATGATCATGTCCTTGGCGCGGCCGACGATCTGGACGAACCCGTCCTCGTCCATGATGCCGATATCGCCCATCTTGAACCAGAGATTCCCGTCGGCATCGCGCCATTCCATCTCGCGCGTCTTGTCGGGCTGGTTCTTGTAACCGCTCATCATCGTCGGCGATCGGCCCACCATCTCGCCCTTGGAGCCGGGGGGAAGTTCGTTACCGTTCTCGTCGATGACCTTGATCTCGTGGCCCTTGACCGGCTGGCCCACGGTATGGAGCTTGTCGGGAAAATTGTGCGCCTGGAGCATGCAGACGACGCCGCCTTCGGTCATGCCGTAGATCTCGACCAGCCCGCCGGGGAAGCGGCGCAGCGCCTCGGCCTTCAGCTCGGCACTGAACGGGGCGCTGGTGCAGAACTTGATCTGCATCGAGGAGAGATCATGCGCATCGAAGGCGGGGTCCGAGAGCAGCCGCTGATATTGCACCGGCACCAGCATCGTGTGCGTCGCGCGCATCGCCTCGGCCGCCTTGAGCCACTGGCCGACATCGAACTTGCCCATCAGCCGGGCGAGCCCGCCATGCACCATCGTCGGCAGGAACACGGCCAGCGTCGTGTTCGAATAGAGCGGGGTGGAGAGGATCGCGCGCGCGTCCTCGCTGTAGATTGATTGGAAGCCCGCGACCGATTGCCGCCAGCGCATGGCATGCGAATGGACGATGCCCTTGGGCGTGCCGGTGGTGCCGCTCGAATAGATAATGTTGAACGGATCGCCCGGCTCGGGCGGCGCTATGTCGGGAGTGCTGCCCGCCGCAGCCATCCAGCTGTCCATGGCGGGCGCATCGCCGTCCGCCGCGTCGAGCATGATGTGGTGCGCACTGCCCAGATCGACGCCACTGGCGGTCAGCTCGGCACGCTTCTCGCGGTCGATGAACAGATGGATCGCCCCCGAATCCGCCAGCATGTTGGCGAGCTGGCGCGGCGTCGCACTGGTGGTGAGCGGCGCGGCGCAACCCCCTGCACGGATCGCACCCAAATAGGCGAGTGCATAGGCGACCGAGGTCGTGCCGAGGATCGCGACCGCCTGACCGCGCTGGAGTCCGTCGGCGAGCAGCTGCGCGGCG
>NZ_LSIS01000485.1:0-2774 GCF_001556365.1 Blastomonas sp. CCH1-A6
TCCGACGGCTTTTCCGGGCTTACCGCCAATCCATTGCTCGGCCGGTTCAGTGAGACGCTCGCTGCGGCGGGCGGTACGCCGATTTTGACCGAGATCCCCGAGATTTTCGGCGCAGAGCAGGCGCTGCTCGACCGCGCGTTCGACGCACAGGTCTTCGGTGCCGCCGCGACGCTCGTGAACCGCTTCAAGCGCTATTATCTGGACCAGGGCCTGCCCGTCTCAGAAAATCCCTCACCCGGCAATATCGCAGGCGGCATCACCACGCTCGAGGAAAAGTCGGCGGGCGCAGTGCAGAAGGCCGGGACCGCGCCGCTCACCAGCGTGATCGCCTATGGAGCGCAAGCTGACCGGCCCGGACTCGCGCTGCTCGAAGCGCCGGGCAACGACGCAGTGTCGTCGACCGCGCTGACCGCCGCAGGGGCGACGCTGGTGCTGTTCACCACCGGACGCGGGACGCCGCTCGGTTTTCCCGCGCCGACGGTCAAGATCGCCTCGAACCGGGCGCTCGCGACCAGCAAGCAACACTGGATCGATTTCGACGCCTCGGCCGCGCTCGAAGGCACGGTCAAGACGGTCGATCGCGCGTTTATGGACAGGTTGCTCGCGATCGCCAGCGGCGAACGGACGGCGGCAGAGCGGGCAGGGCAGCGAGCGATTGCGATCTGGAAAAAGGGTGTGACGCTCTAGAGGAGCGGGCGGCAAACACGCCGCCCCTTGCGGATGACACCGGTTTCCTCTAGGCATCGGAATTGAGAGAAGGACGACAGGATGGGGATGGAATTGCAGGTCAGTGCACAGGTGGACGCGGTGGCGCAGGCCTTTGTCAGCGCGCGGCGCGAAGCGAGGGCGCTGAGCGATTATCCGGGCGTCGCCCCCGCCGCGCTGGACACAGCTTATTCCATTCAGGATCGTGCCATCCATTTCGATGGCCGCGCGGTGGCGGGCTGGAAGGTCGGGCGGATCAATCCGCCGCTCGACGGCACGCTGGGCGCAAACCGTCTTTCAGGGCCCATTTTTGCGGACAGCATCGTCGATGCCGCCTCGGGCGCTGAGCCCGAGATGCCAGTGTTCGAGGGCGGCTTTGCCGCAGGCGAGGCAGAAATCCTGCTGCATGTAGCCCCTGGATTTGCCGGCCCGGTCCCAACCGATGACGATGGCACCCGCTCCATTCTGGACGATGTGCGGCTCGGCATCGAGATTGCCAGCTCGCCTTATGCGCGGATTAATCTGGATGGCCCGGCGGTCACTGTGTCCGATTTCGGCAACAATGCCGGCGTGGTGCTCGGTGCAGAGCTGACCGGTTGGCGCGAGGTAGATCTGTGCGCCATTCTGGTGCGCAGCGAGATCGACGGCGCAGAGGTTGGCCAGGCGACCGCCGCGACCATGCTCGATGGGCCTTATGGCGCGGTGCGCTTTCTGCTGGCGAACCTGATCCAGCGCGGATTTGACGTTTCGCAGGGGCTATGGGTTTCGACCGGTGCGATCACCGGCGTGCACGAGATTGCGGTCGGGCAGAGTTTCAGCGCCGAATTTGTCGGACATGGCGATGTGCGCTGCCGCGTGGTGGCGGCGCAACCACGCTGACGGGACAGAACGGAGGCGGATCGGTAAAGGCCGGGCGCTGCTTTGGGAGAGCTGAACATGGTTGAATCCGCCGCAACTGCGACACGGCCCCAGGCGCTCGACGCCGCTGCGGGCAGGGCAGGGCGCTATCGCTGGGTGATTGTCGGCCTGCTGTTCGCGGCCACCGCGATCAACTATATCGACCGCCAGATGATCGGCGTGCTCAAGCCGACTTTGGTCGCCGAATTCGGCTGGACCGAGACCGACTTTGCCGCGATCGTCTTCTGGTTCCAGGTCGCCTATGCGATCGGCTATATCGGTTTCGGCCGCATTGTCGACGTGATCGGGGCCCGGTTGGGCTATGCGGTCGCGATCGTCATCTGGACCGCCGGGCATATGGCGCACGGGCTCGCCACCGGCGTCACCAGCTTCGCCGCCGCGCGCTTCGGCCTCGGCATCGGCGAGAGCGGCAACTTCCCCGCCGGCATCAAGGCGGTGACCGACTGGTTCCCGCAGCGCGAGCGCGCCTTTGCCATCGGGCTGTTCAATGCCGGGGCCAATGTCGGCGCGATCATCACCCCGTTGCTCGTGCCTGCGCTGGTCCTGTGGTTCGGTTGGCGCGAGGCCTTCTATATAACCGGCATCTTTGGCCTCGTCTGGCTGGCCGCGTGGTGGGCGATCTATCGCCACCCGACCGAGCACAAGAGCGTTTCGGCGGGGGAACTCGCCTGGATCCAGCAGGACCCGGCAGACCCGGTCGAGAAGATCGGCTGGGCCAAGTTGCTCACCGTGCGCGAAACCTGGGCCTATGCACTCGGCAAGTTCCTGATCGATCCCATCTGGTGGTTCTTCCTGTTCTGGCTGCCCGGCTATCTGTTCGAGCGCTATGACATGGACCTGAAGACCTTCGGCCTGCCGCTCGCCGCGATCTATCTGATCTCGGACGGTGGCTCGATCTTCGGCGGCTGGATGTCCTCGCGGCTGATCAAGGCGGGCAAGACCCCCAATTTTGCACGCAAGGCGACGATGCTGGTCTGCGCGCTTGCCGTCACGCCGATCTGGTTCGCGCAAGGAATCGACAGCGTCTGGGGTGCGGTGCTGATCATCGGCCTGGCCACGGCAGCGCATCAGGCTTTCTCGGCGAACCTTTATACCCTGCCGTCGGACGTGTTCCCGCGTGGTGCGGTGGGCTCGGTCGTGGGTATTGGCGG
>NZ_LSIS01000486.1:0-19130 GCF_001556365.1 Blastomonas sp. CCH1-A6
CCTTTGAGACGAGCCATCCGCCGAGCTACTACATCCCGCCCGCCGACATTGCGCCCGGTATTTTGCGGCGCGCCGCCGGCAGCTCGTTCTGCGAATGGAAAGGCGCTGCCAGCTACTGGGATGTCGTGATCGGCGACCATGTGCTGCCTCGGGTCGGGTGGAGCTATCCAAATCCCAGCGCCAGTTTTGTGATGCTGCGCGACCACGTCGCCTTCTATGCCGGGCCTTTCGACAGCTGCACGGTCGATGGCGAAACCGTAATCCCCCAGCCGGGTGCGTTCTATGGCGGCTGGATCACGTCAAACTATGCCGGTCCGTTCAAGGGTGGGCCGGGGTCAATGGGCTGGTAGCGATGCGTCCGCAAGCCATCACTCCCTGCAAGGAGCATTTGGCCTCCCAAAACTAGGCTGCGCAGTTGACTGCCCTTTACTCGCCCGACACTCGCCGGCAAGAATGATCAGAATATGATCTCAAGGAGGTTCAGATTCTGGTGCATCAAATACGCGAGGCTCGGCGCCAATCTGGCTGGACCCAGCGTGTCTTGGCTGAACGTGCGGGCGTGTCGGCCCAGGCACTAAAGCGACTTGAAAAAGGCATCGGCTCAACCCGGACGTTGATGGCTGTGATGCAGGCGCTTGATTTCCGACTGACCGGCCTGTCGAGTGGGGACAGCCTTGGCGAACAGTTGAGGATCCAACGCAAGAAGCGCGGTTGGTCCCTTGATCGCCTTTCTGAGCGCACGAGCTTGTCGCGCACGACAATAGCGGAACTGGAACGTGGCCGCGGGACAGTCGCGAGCCTTGAACGTCTGCTTGCTGTAGTAGCGCCGAAGCTCAAACGCCGGGCGCCGGAGCGCGCTTATTGGGGCGAGGGGCAAAAGGAAGACCGGGACAGCCGCTTTACGCCGCCGGAATTTATGGCTCACATCTATGAGGCTTTCGGTCCAGTCGATCTCGACCCTTGCAGTCATGAAGCCAGCCCAGTGCTGGCTCGCAGATACATCCGGCTCGCTGACGGCGGTGATGGCCTTGCCGAACCGTGGGACGGCGATCTGGTTTACGTCAACCCGCCATACTCAAGGCTCCTTGTCTGGCTGCGTCGCGCTTACGAGCAGTGGCGCACGGGGAATGCGCGCACTGTAGTATGCCTCGTGCCAGTGCGCACTGACTCTGCACTGTTCCAGGAGGTGCTCAGCCTCGACGCAGATATATTCCTGCTCAAAGGTAGAGTCCCATTTCTCGACCTCAGTGGCAGGCGTCAGCATACACCATTTTCATTGATGCTGGTGACCTTGGGGGCCACGATTGAGCAGAAGGCCAGATTAGCACAATTGGTGGCGGGGATCTGGATGACCAGTGCCGATGATGGAGCGCTCAATTCATTTCGCAGCAAGCACCCTGGCAACGCCGTGCGAGAATGAGATGCGCTGAATCCTGATCGGCGAATCTCGACCAAGTTCGGTCGTTCGCCCCAGCCACCGGCAATCTCCGTTTCAGCCAGAAGCCGCCGATTGCCCGAACGCGAGCGTTTGTTAGGCTTACCCTAGCCCCGGCGTGGCGCTGCCCTTTGGAATGAAGTCGGTTATCGAAGATAGGTCACAGCAGGCCGAGCAACTGAAGCCAGCTGCTCAACGTGTCGGCGATCGTCATGATCAGCGCGTAAAGCGAAGCATTGTCATTTATGACTTCCTTGGCGATCAGTCCGGCCACGGCCGTAGCGGCGCCCTTCGCGGCGAGGACCGCAGCTGAATTCAACCAGCCCCCTTCCGTTGCGGCAAGTTGCCGCAGCCGGCTTTCAGCGCGTTCGACCGCAACAGGATCCGCAGTCTGCTCGGCGTTCGGTTTGGCGAGTTCGCCGCGAATTTCGACGATGCTCGCGCGAACTGCATCGATCTGCTCGGTCGCGATATCTAATCGGAATTCTGCAGGCGCGCGGTTGTGACCGATCATCGGAGATCGGTCACCTAATTCGGCGAGCCGCTGATCTAGCGCATCAAGCTGGCTAGGCAGTGCAGCTAGACGCCGGAGGAGCAGCACATTGTCTTCTGGGGCTTCCTCATCTGGAAAGTCTTCGAGCCCGAAGTCGATATTCTCGATCAACACATGGCCATTGGTATGGGTCTCTCGCATGTTTTCCGCGCCGACCGGATATTCCCATAACTCCCACGAGATGGTGCCGAGCGAGGGATGCTCAATCTCAGCGGAGTAACCGATCTCGGTCCCCATCTGCCGCTCATCCGCGGCGAACTCTGCCCATTCCAGTTCATCAGCGGCGATCGTGAAAATCTCGCCTGTCGTTGCGTGCCTGATGCGGGCTATGCCGCGAGAATAGATCGTCGCCACTTGCCGAGCCTATGCCGCTACCACATCGACCAGGACCTTGGTCACATTGAACAGCGATACGGCACCGCCGGTTGCCTGCTCGGGATCAAAAAGCGCCAAGTTTATGCCGTCGCTGACCGAGCTACGATACACGACGCCGTCAAATCCACTCTTCTTGATGAACTCGCACAGATACTGGCTGGGGATGTAGTCGATCGCCGCACCGGCCGGCTGAACCGGCCGTGTCAGTTCTTCGCCGAGCCGTTCTAGGAACGGCAGATCGGCCCGCAACTGGCCGATCTCGCTCGCATCGGTGAGAATGAATGGGGAGACCAGCTTGCGCGGATTGCGCAGGTCGACCGCGTTGATCTCGGGGATGGTGAAATCGGCGACACAGGCGACCTCGCCAGTATGTGGCCTGATCTCGGCTGCCGCTGTTTCGGGGAGTGACCCCAGATACAGATACGGGATGCCCGCAGGATTGGCGCGGCCGTGCGACGAGCGTCGCTTGGGCGGCGCGCCCATCTTGTCGATCGGGAAGACCTCATCGTCAGTGCGGATCCGCGCTCGATACCATTGCCGGGGCAATGGCGGCGCGATCAACATGTCGAGCAGCTGGCGGAGCCGGTCGAGATCGATGCGGACGTCGAGGAACCAGCGATTAGCGTACATCATCTCGTCGCGCAGTTTGTCCCACTGCGCGAGACCTTCGCTGATATAGCTCGCCGACGGCGCGAAAGCGCGCCGAACGATCTCGCCATCGTCAAGGATTTCGCCGAGCAGTTCCTTGGCGTGCGCGACATCCATTCGCTCATGGCTGAAGAGCTGCCAATCGTCCTTCATCCATTCGACTAGCGACTTTCCGTCGTCGTTCGGCTCGTAGACGTTCACCAGCAGCTCGAAATAATTGGCGAGCTTGCTAGGGTCGACGAGCTGGGTGTCGACGGTTCCGCAGAAATCGCAGGTCCCATGGCCAGGATTGAGCGACGGGAAGAGCTGATCGCGCAAGCCGCGATCGTCAAAGCACTCCGGGCAGCAGTAACGTTGGGCCATGAGGTTCAGCCAAGATAGTCAGCGAGCGTCTCGATGTGATGCTTCATCGAGAGCTTTTTGACATAGCCGAGCCCCGGGAAATGGCCCTTCGCGTGAAGGTCGCGAAACTCCTTGATCGCCTCGGTTTCGAGAATGTGGGATGTTCCGCTGTTCAGCTTCTGGATTAGCTTCGCAAGAGCCTGAGCGAACTTGCCGGCGGGATCGGTCGGCGTATCCTTCGTGTCGGAGACGAAGTGATAGATGTACATCACGTCGTCTTTGTCGGGATCGATGAAGGTCAGGTGGATCGCCACCGCATAGGCAGGTCCGCCGCCCTCGCTGTAGACGTCGCCCACAATGAGGAAGTCGCCGAAGCCTGCCATTCCGAGATCGTCGTAGGTAACGTGGAGATCGGAGAACTCTTCCATCGCAGGATAATCGGCGTTGCGTTGGCGCTTAAAGCCATCGCGCACCAGAATGCGCGTGCTCTGGTCGAAATGCTTCCGGTAGAGCAGCTTTGCGTGGTCTTCCACGAAGACGTTGGTGAGGCCAGCCATGCCGTTTTCCAGTTCGGCCGCCAATGCCTTAGGCGCGGTGAAACCCGCATGGACCAGCACCGGATGATGATCGGCGTGAAGGTCGTAGCACGCCATCACCTCTTCGGCGGTCATGTCGCTTCGCAGCAGTATACCAGCAGCAATATTGTCGGTGCCAATAAAGCCCTCTTGCAGCAAGCTGGTTATGCTTGTTCCGTCTTCCTGATGGTCGCCGTGATAAGGGTTTACGATCACGATCGCCCTCCCGCCCGCATTGCAGACTGCGCTCAAGGCTTTTTTTAGGCCGCCGAGCGCTTCGCGCACTGGCTCGATCACGGGCACGAAATTCTTTTCGGCGAGCAGCTTCGCCATCTCGCGAATCGTGATCAGCTCGAACTGCTTTCCGCGGAAATAAGGGTAATACATTCGCTCGTCAGCTCCAGGCCATGGCCGCTTGCAGTGGTGTCCTGACCGCATCGACGAGCCGTGGATGGTCGGCGCGGCGGACTGAGACTGATAGCGCTGCTGCTTGCAAGGACACGGGCAGACGATCAACGAGGTCGCCAAGAGGGGCAAGATCGCGGGTTCGCTTGAGCGTGCGAACCATCTCGATGTGGAGCGAGGCAGGATCTAAATTCGCAAACAGGCCGCGCATCGCGGAGTGCCGCTGGGTGTTCGGCACCTGCGGCACCATCACACCCATTGCCTTAAGAATCGCAGCCGCTTCAGCCGTGCGAAGCGATTCGAAGACTGTGACCGGGCAAATGCGCTCGGGGCAGTCGATGGCTTCGCGCACGGTCGAGATGCGATAGCGCTTGGAGAGGCACATCACGCCGACATCAGCAGGAACCATCGCTAGCACGCCCTCGACATGACCTTCACATGCGATCACGTTTACTTTCGCAAACACGCGCTTGTAGTTATCGACCTGATTGGCGAGACGCGCGAGAGAGTCACGCTCCGACTTGATCTCGTAAACCGTTGCTGTGCCATTGAGGATCACGAGGTCCGCTTTGCATTTGCCTGCCCGAAACTCGTTCAGCATTGAGGCGGTGCGCAGACTATGCGTACCCATCAACACCTTATGGCTGATCGCTGCGCGGTAGATATATTCGTCGCGGTGACCAGCGACTTTCAGGATATCAAACGCGGAGTCGAAAGTGTCGCCCACCGTCGCGTGCGCGCTCGCACGTTCGATCAGGTCGGTCTGTGCGATCAGCCGGCAAAACAGGGCAGACCGGCCCTTCTTGGCCATCTCACGGAAGACGGTTGCGGAAAACAGCCGCGTCAAAGCGGAGATTTGTGGTGCGCTGTAGATCGTTATTCTCCCGCCTGCGCGGCACATTGCACCGTACGGCCGAGCCTATCTTAGCGGACATTTCTTTCATAAGGAATCGAGGAAATCGCAAGATCGGACACAGCGATCCTTCACCGAGGAAATTGCGAGCATCATATTGTCGCAACGGGTCATTGTCTCGACATTGCCGACCAGACCAAACGTTGGGCGTCCGGTAATGGCTATAGACCCGCCACCTGACCCAACGCTCCGGAATGGCGGGATTGTCCCACAACCTTCCCGCAGCTGCCGATCCAAACTCGGTCGTTCGCGATAGCCAGATTGAACGCCTGGTTTCGCCAAAAGCCGCCATGCTGCTTTCGGCATTTTGCATCACCGCCGCGCATGACCGTTTGTGGGTGGAATTCCGAGCGGCAGTAATGACGCAATGCCGCATAAGATCAAAACTCGGCGTGCACACCGAAGCCCGGGCGCGGTGCAATGGTGGCTCTGCCAGAATGCGCCGCAACGATTGCCGCAACCATGGCCAGCCCCAGACCGTGACCCGGCGTTGATCGGCTGCGGTCGACACGGGCGAACCGGTTGAAGAGCTCGGGTGCCTCATCTTCGCTCACGCCCGGACCATTATCAGTGACGGCAAGGCTGATGCCGTCATGAGTGCTTGCGAGGGCGATGCGGACGGTGGTCCCGCGCGGCGTGTGCTGCGCGGCATTGTCGAGCAGGTTCGTGAGCATCTGTTGCAGCAGTCTGCGATCGCCAGGCATGGTGAGGCCGGGCTTAACGCTGGTGAGAAGCTGGTGGCCGCTGCTCTCCATTGAGGGTCGGAACGCCTCTGCCACATCGGTCACCACCGCGCTGAGATCCACCGTCTGGAAGTGCGCGCGGGCGGCCATGCCTTCGACTTCGGCAATCCGCAGCAGGGCGGAAAAGACCTCCAGCAGTTCACCAGCTTCGCTTGCTGCCGCTTCGATTGCCTCGCGTTGCAGCTCGGGGTTGAGCGCGCGCAGGGCCTCGTCGAGCCGGTTTTGCAACCGCGTGAGCGGCGTGCGCAGGTCGTGGGCAACATCGCTGGATACCTGGCGCAGGTTCTCCATCAGCCCGGCGATGCGGTCGAGCATCCGGTTAAGCGTCGTGGCTACGCTGTCAAACTCGTCGCCGCTTCCGGTCAGCGGCACGCGCCGCGACAGATCGCCGGCGATGATCGCAGCAGCCGTGTGATCGATGCGAGCAAGGCGGCGGCGAGTGACAATGCCCACCAGCCAAGCGGCACCGATGCCGAGCAACAGCATGGTGCCAAATGCGCCGAGGAACAGGAGGATGAAGCGGTTGTCCATTTCGTCGATCGCGGCGCGATCCGCTCCGACAAGCAGCCGATAGCCACCCGGAAGGGCCGTGGTCAGCGATTGCGCGATCCGCTCTTCGCCGTTCACCTTGTAAGGCAGCAGCTCGACATAACCGGGCTTCAGCGGGACTGTCGTATCGAGCGATCCCGCTACGGGTCTGTCTTGGGCATCGACGAGCCGATAGCCGAGGCTTGCCGTGCTGCTTGCCGCCTCGCGCCGACGGATGGCGGCAGCCACGCCTTCATGCCCGTCCTGCCCTTCATCGATCAGCGCTTGCGTCTCGATGGCGATGCGGTGATCGAGTTGTAGTTCGAGTGCCTCATGGGTGGTTTCGAATGCGACCGCACCGATCACCAGCGTTGCGAGCGCAAAGCCGAGAGCGACAGCAGCCACCAGACCGAACGTGCCGCGCCACCAGCGCTTCATCCGCCGTCCTTGATGAGATAGCCCGCGCCGCGCACGGTCTCGATCGGATCGCTGTCGAACCCGGCATTGAGCTTGGAGCGCAACCGGCTGAGGTGGGTCTCTACGATATTGGTCTTGGGGTCGAAGTCGAAATCCCAGACCCGTTCGAGCAACATGGTGCGGGTCATGATCCGCCCAGGGTGCCGCATCAGCTCGGCCAGAAGCGTGAATTCGCGGGGCTGAAGTGCGATCTTGCGTCCTTCGCGCGTTACGGTGCGACGGTGCAGATCGAGCACAATGTCGCCTGCGATCAGCCGGGCTGGCTCCGCCGCCGTCGAGGGACGACGACCAAGCGCATGGAGGCGTGCCGCCAGCTCGCTGAAGGCGAAGGGTTTGATCAGATAATCATCCGCTCCGCCCTCCAGTCCTTCGACCCGATCGGCAATCCCACTGACCGCTGTCAGCATTAGCACTGGAGTCGTGTTCCCGGCAGCGCGCAGGGCCTTAACAAGTGCAAGGCCATCCAGCCCCGGCAGCATCCGGTCGACGACCATTGCATCAAAGCCGCCATCGGTTGCGTGGAACAGCCCATCGCGGCCGTCGGCAGTAGTCACCACCTGATGGCCCAGTTCGGCCAAGCCGCGGGCGATGAACTGGTTGGTATCAGCGTCGTCCTCGACGATCAGGATTCTCATGCGATCATTCTAGCGGATCACCACCGCTGCGCCAGCCACCGCCAAGCGCCCGGAAAAGCGCCACCTGCGCCTGCGCGACGGCGAGTTCAGACTGTGCGAGCGACAGTTCGGCCTGCGCCAGCGTGCGATCAGCATCGATCCGCAGCAGCGGTGCCGCATCGCCAAGCCGGACGCGCGCCTCGGCGCGGCGGGCGTAGAGGCGTCCCTCATCTCGGGCCTCTGCCAGCGCCCGATTGCGGCGCAATTCTCCGTCATAAGCCGCAAGCGCCGTCTCCACATCGCGCAGCGCGCGGAGGACCGTTACATCCCATCCGGCCAGCGCTGCCCGCTCGGTCGCCTCGGCCTGTTCGATCCGCGCGCGGGCCGGGGCCTGATTGGGGAAGGCCCAGCTCACCAGCGGCGAGCGCGTTGCAACCAGCCCCCCGCTCAACAGGCCCAGCGCCCCACCAAGGTTGATGCGGGGGTAGAGGTCAGCACGCGCCACGCCGATCCGTGCGGTGGCGGCAGCAAGGCGGCGTTCGGCCTCGCGGATGTCAGGGCGGCGCAGCAGCAGCGCGGTTCCATCGCCGACCGGAGCCGCAGTGCGCAGTTTCGGCGGCGCTGCGCAAACAACGGGATTGGTGCGGGCTTCGCTTGCCGGGCGTCCTGCGAGCGTGGCGAGACGATAGCGCGCATTGGCCTGCGCTGCTTCCAGCGGTGCGATGGTCGATTTGGTTGCGGCGACTAGGTTGGCAGCCTGCGACACTTCCAGCGGGGAGACCTCGCCAGCTGCCCGCTGGCTGCGGGTGATTGTCAGCGCACGGTCCTGAAGTGCGACCTGTTCCTGCGCGACGGCAAGGCTGCGGGTTGCGCCGCACAGATCGACATAGGCCAGAACTGTGTCGGCGACGACCGCGACCTTGATGCCGTCGAGCGCAGCGGCCTGCGCTTCCGCATCGGCGCGAGCGGCGAGTGCGCCTGAGCGGAGCCGCCCGAACAGGTCTGCGTCCCAGCTTGCAGTCACCGCCAGATCGTAGTCGGTCGTCGGCACATTGCCCGAGGCGCTGGGCTGATTGGCGGGATTATCGATGCCGAGACTGCTCTCGATCGTCGTTTGCGGCAGGCGCGCTGCCTCGGACTGACGTAGCGCCGCGCGCGCCCCATCAAGATTGGCATAGGCCACCCTGAGATCCGCATTCGCCGCAAGGCTGGCCTCGACAAGGCTGTCGAGCACAGGATCATCATAGAGCCGCCACCAATCATCGGGCACAGGCTCGATCGAGGCAACCGGGAGGCTGGCGAACGGCCCGGCAGCGAGCGCGGGATCGACCTTGGTTGCCGCAGGTGGGGGCGTGGTTGCGCAGGCGGTCACCATCAGGGCAGCGAGGGGGACAAAGCGCTTCATGCCACCGCCTCCGTCAGCTCGGGCTCGGGTGCCGGGCGTTCCTTGCCGAAGCGGGCATAGAGCGCGGGCATCAGGAATAGGTTGAGCGCGGTCGACGAAATCAGGCCACCGAGGATGACGATCGCCATCGGATGCTCGATCTCGTGACCCGGCTTGTCGCCCGCGATCACCAGCGGCACCAGGGCAAGCCCTGCGCACAGCGCGGTCATCAGGATTGGCACTAGACGTTCCTGTGCGCCGCGGAGGATAAGGGCCGGTCCGAACTCTTCGCCCTCGAACCGCCGCAGGTGATCGTAATGCGAGAGCAGCATGATCCCGTTGCGCGCCGAAATCCCGATCACGGTGACAAAGCCGACCAGCGATCCCAGCGACAGAACCCCGCCAGTGAGCGCGACCCCGATGACCCCGCCAACCAGCGCAAAGGGCAGGCTGAGGCCCACCAGCGCCGTGACCCGGGCGGAGCGGAACTCCAGCCAGACGAGCAGCAGAATGCCGAACAGGCAGGCAAGACCCACCGTCCAAAGCCGTTCGCGGGATTCCTTCAGCGCGGCATACTCGCCGAGGATCTCGGGATGATAGCCGGTAGCGAAAGGCACCTCGCTCACCGCCGCCTCGACCCCGCGCGCTACGGCACCGAGATCGGCATCGCTGGCGATGTTGAGCGTGACATCGAGACGGCGCTGACCATCCTCGCGCTTGATCTCGTTGGGCGCGGGCACGATCACGACGTCGGCGACATCACGCAGGCGCACCGGCGCGCCGGCAGGGGTCTGGATCATCAGGTCGGCAAGAGCGTGCTGATCCCCGCGGATTTCAGGCTCGCCCCACAGGGCGACATCGAAAGCCTTCTGGTCGCGATAGATTTCGCCAAGCTTCTCGCCCGCTACGAGGGTCTGTGCCTGCCGCCGCACTTCGCCCGGCGTAAGGCCCAGCGTGACCAGATCAGCCGAGCGCGGGCGAATCTGTATCTGCGGCACGAGCACCTGCTGTTCGACCTTGAGGTCGGTCACACCGGGAATGCTGGCGACCTTGCCGCGCACCCGCTCGGCTGCGGCGCGCAGCTCGTCTTGGTCGGGGCCGTAAATCCGCACAACCACGGTCGCGCCTGCGCCCGAGAGCACTTCCTTGATGCGTTCGCGCAGATAGGTAAGCACGTCGCGGTAAAGGCCGGGATAGCCTTCGACCACTTCCTTGATGCGGGCGACGCTGGCGTCGTAGTCAGCCTCGTCATCGAGGCTGATCCACAGCTCGGTGAAGTTCGGGCCGACCACTTCGTCAGCAGCCTCGGCCCGCCCGATATGCGCCCCGAAGTTTCGCACGCCGGGGATCGCGCGCAGTTCCTTCGAGGCGCGAATGGTGATGCGGTCCATCGCATCGATGCCGACGCCCGGCTTCTCGACGAAGTGCATCAGGAAGTCGGTCTCGCGGAAATCGGGCAGGAACTGGTCCTTGAACCCGACATAGCCCACCCCCGAAAGCAGCAAGCCGCCCGCGACGATGCCCATGGCAAGGCGAGGCCGGTCGATCAGCCGGGGCAGGATGCCGAGATAGCGCTGCTTGAGCGAGGCCACAAAACGCGTGTCGCGATGTTCCTTCATCGGCGCATTGGGGAGCAGCATCAGGCACATCGCAGGCGTGACCACCAGCGCGACCAGAAGCGAGGCGGCAATCGCCAGCACATAGGCAACCGCCAATGGACGGAAGAACGTTCCCGCCACCCCGCCGAGGAAGAAGATCGGCAGGAACACCAGCATGACGATCAGCGAGGCGAAGACCACCGCCGTGCGCACTTCGAGCGAGGCCGAGAGCACCACGGCAAAGGCCGAGCGCGGATTGCCCGCCTCACGGTTCAGGCGGAGACGGCGGGCGATATTCTCGACATCGATGATCGCGTCATCGACCACCTCGCCAAGCGCAATAACCAGTCCGGCGATGACCATTGTGTTGATCGTCGCCCCGCTCCACAGCAGCACGAGGCCCGCTGCCAGCAGCGACAGCGGGATCGCCACAAGGCTGATCGTCGCCTGCCGCCAGTCGCGGGTGAAGGCGAACAGGACGATCGCCACCAGCAGGCAGCCGATCATCAGCGCACGGGTGAGATTGTCGATCGACTTCTCGATGAAGGTTGCCGGGCGGAAGATCGTGGTGTCGATCTTCACGTCCTTGAGGCCGGGTCGCAGCTCTGCGACCGCCGCCTCGACATCGCGGGTAAGCTGGAGCGTGTTGCCCGTCGGCTGCTTCTCGACGATCAGCATGATGCCCGGGCCATCGTCGATTATGGCGTTGCCGATCGGAGCAGCAAAGCCATCGGTCACCCTTGCAACATCGCCGACCCGAACTGGCGCGTCGCCTGCAATCTTGATGACCGTGTTGCCGAGATCATCGGCGGTCTGGATCGCGCTCGCCTGCTGCACCGGCAGTCGCTGGTTGGGCGTATCGACAAAGCCGCCGCCGCCAACCAGCACCGCATCGCCGGTCGCCGCGCGCAGCTCTGCCAGCGTGACGCCCGAGGCTTGCAGCCGGTCGGGATCGGCCAGCACCTGCAGCTGCCGGTCGCGGTAGCCCCAGACGGCGACATTCGCGACGCCCGGCACCGACATCAGCTTGGGCCGGATCGTCCAGCGCACCAGCTCGGATAGTTGCATCTGATCGAGCTTCTTGGACGAGATGCCGATCTTCATCGCCCGGCTCGTGGACGACAGCGGCGGCAGCATGACTGGCGGGCGGGCAGCGGCAGGCAGTCGCGCTTGCACCTGCGCCACCCGCTCCTGCACCAGCTGCCGGGCACGGATCACATCGGTGCCGCGTTCGAACAGGATCGTCACCGAGGAGAGGCCCAGCACCGACTTCGAGCGCAAGGTTGCCAGATCGGGCACGCCGTTAACCGCGGTTTCGATCGGCACTGTAATAAGGCTTTCGACCTCCTCGGTCGACAGGCCCGGCGCTTCGGTCTGGATCTCGACGATAGGCGGAGCGAACTCGGGGAACACATCAAGCGGCACATCAGCGGACCCGCGAAGGCCGAGCACGACCAGCAGCGCCGCCATGGCAAGCACCAGCACGCGCTGCTTGAGCGCGGAGCGAACCAGCCAGGCCAGCATCAGTGTGCGACCCCGAACTCGGTGCCGAACAGCTCGGCAGCGCCTGCCGTGACCACGAGCGTGCCGGGACGCAGACCCCGCGACAGGATCGCGCGACCGCCCTCGGTTGCTGCTACCTCGATCCGCTGGCGCACGTATGTGTCGGCCTCGGTCTTGGCATAGACCCATTCGCCGCCATAGATGTCGCGCAAGATCGCGGAGGTGGGCACCGACAGCCCTTCGCTCCTCTCACCAGCAAGCGGGAGCGCGACGCTAACGCGCTGGCCGACACGGTAGGCCCGATCACGATTGTCGAGCGCGAAATAGAGATCGACGGTGCCCGCGACCGCGTTAGCAGATGGCGGTGCATCGACGGACAGCGCCGATCGTTTCGCGCCATCCTGTCCAAGCGGCGAGACCAGCGCCGACTGACCTTGTTGCAGCCCGGCAAGATCGCTTCCGAACACCGGGACACGCACCCAGACGTAGCGCTGGTTTCCAAGGCTCGCCACCGCTGGCCCGAGCAGGCGGCGCTGGGCCGCAGCCGCATCGGCAGCAGCCTTTGCCGCACCGAGCGCCGCCGTCGCCTCGTCACGCGCGCGAATACTGCCCGCTTCCTCATCAACCAGAGCCGAGGCACGATCATAGGCTACGCGCGCCAAAGCCAGCTGCGCCCGTGCCCTCGCAAGTTCGCCATCAGCGGCGACCTGCTGCAAGCCAAGCTGTTGCAGATTGCTGGCAGAGTTGATCGGCGCGCCGCCGACGCCTGCCGGGATGACGATTTCGCCGCTGGTCATGCGTATGGCCGATGCGGTGCCCGTCCCGATCCGCTCAGTGACAATCCCGAGCCGCTTCTGCGCTTCCGGCGTGAGCTTCAGACGGACAAGCTCGGTCTCGTGGGCGATCGCCTCGCTGTGAACCGGCGGCTTGGCAGGCGCAGCGGGTTCGCCTCCGCACGCGGTCAGGAGGATGGCAGGGGCGAAAGCGACAAGGGCGGAGCGATTTGGCATTCCTGCCGCATAGAGCGCCTGCATTGGGGCAATGTTGGCGGTTCAATACAATTTCCCAATGTTGGCGCGTGATCGGCTTGTGTCTTGGAATTGGGCTACTCGGGGCGGCTATGGGGTCGGTTCCTGCATGTCGGGACTCAGGAAGCGAAACTTGAATAGGCGCAATCAACGCTCCCGAGCAGGCTCGTGTCCGCTTCTGGCAATCCCAGTCATTCAGCATGCCGTTTAGGAACGACGGCTTTGTCCCACAATGCCCCGTTCGGCTTATAACACCAGACACTGCGCACCTCGTCGCCTGAAGCGGTCTCCATCGACACCATCTCCCGCCACAAAATGCCATTAGTTCTGGGCTGCAAAGGTCCATAACGGAACCCTTCAGGGTATGACCTAGGGCAATGACCCGCAGGCTGGTTCATCTAGTCCCACAACGTGCGCATGGACCCTCAGGTCACAATCAACCCGCCCACGCCAACGTTCGAGAGGTCATTTTTCGCGCAGGCGCAGGCGATATTGGTATGGCGCGAGTTGTTCAAGCACCGCAAAGTCCCCGGCTCGAGCGCCATGGAGCGAGAAGAATTCACGAGCCAAGGACCGATTTCTGAAGAACTTTTTCGAACCATCGATATCCGTCATGATTGGCGCGCCGGCACCATAATCGACTGAGACCTGTCGCGGTGCGATCGCCGCCTTGTTGGGTCCGCCGATGGCGTCGGCTGGGAAACGATCGACGATCGAACGAAGATAAATATGCGAATGATCGACATTCGCCTGTGTGATCTCCACCTCACCAATGATTCGGCTGTCTGCGCTTCCTCCTGCCACCGCTGCAGCCGCGGCGAGAGCTTGGCGAACCGGTTCCGGCTTCGCTGGTTGCCTGACAGACGCGGTCATAGCCAAGCTTCGATCGACCTGTTTAGCTAGCAGCACAACCTCAGCCGCAGCTCGAGCATCCTCGCCAGCATCATGGTGCTTAAAGTCCAGCACCAGAACAGACTTCAGATTTGCGAGGCCATAGCCACCGTTCGCTCGCAATTCTGGCCAAGCCCTTCGCGCGATCTGCACGCTGTCGCGCCAATTCCACGCTGGCGGTGACACACCGATTCGCTGGCAGGCGGCGGTAACCGCGCCGCAATCGAAACTGGAATGCTGATACACTGCGAGGCCTTGGAGTGCTTCGCGGAGTACCGCGATCACCTCGGCAAACACTGGGGCACCCGCGACGGTTTGCGCGCTGATGCCATGCATGCCGGTGAACAGCCACTCCTGTACCTCTGGGTCGACATATGTCTTCCACGAGACAATGGTATTGTCCTGGCGCACGCAGGCAACGCCAATCTGGCAGATGCTGCTGCGGTCGTTGTTAGCGGTCTCGACATCGAGCGCGGCAAATCGAAACGGGCCTTCGGGGAATGCCGGCAAACGGCCTTTGTGCGCATAAGACGCTCGTGCGGTCGCTGCCATCTCGCTGAGGCCAAGCGAGCGTTGGCGCTGACGTTCTATTGCTGCCTTTTCCCGCTCGCCCCAGCCCAAGTAGCAGATGGTCTCATCGACCAACTCCACCGGCTCATCATAAACTGCGGTCTTGTGCCCATTCCACGCTACAACCTCGGAAGGCGCAATGGCGATCACTTCAGCTTCCAGCTGTCCGATGTCCGCAGTGTCGGGCAAGACAATCCAGACCGCGCGGCAATGGCGGGCGACGAACTCGTTGCGCAGCTTCTTGGCGATGCTGCCATCCGCCTCGGTGGTTGGGTCGAGCCGCTGTCGCCACATCCTCCCAGTGTTGTACATGGTCGAGAAATAATGGCTGAGGTGCTCAGAGCCGGTCCGGTGTTTTTGATGGATTCGGCTGTGTAAGGTCTGCCCCGGAGATTTCGTCGAGCCGATATAGCGCAAACAGCCCAGATGATCGACCAGGCCATAGAGCCCACGTGCATCCTTGGGAGCTTCGCGCGTGTGGCGGTGCGGGGCCGCAAGCAGCTGTGCCAGCAGGTTTTGTGCCGAGAAATTCATTGCAGTCCTCGAAAAAGGGGGAGCCAAATTTTGGCATTTTGCGACTAAATGACGATGAATGGCCAATGATGGCTCTGATTGCCGTCTCTCCGTGCTGTCACGCGTGCCCTCGCGTTTGGGGATCAGTCTCTGGGAGAAAGGTGTGCCCCCGTCTCTGAACTGCCGGTGTTATGCGCGAAGACCATGCTCGCCCAGCTGCTAAAGGCGCTCTGGGTTATCGCCGGTCAACCGGTAGAAACTCTAGATGCCGATGCCGGCAACCGAGCGGTCAGGAGCTCGGATTCTGCAGTCAGGCCCGTAGGGTGGGGAGTGCAGACGAGCGTTGCTCCGGAGATCGTTGCCACCCTCCTTGGCAATCATGTGATTCTTGATTTGGGGGCCAATGCTCTTGCCTCCAAGCGCGAGATCGCAGATCTGGTGCCAGCTTTGCGGCTTCAGTTTGCGGGCGCCGACTATCGCTGCCTCGCACTGATGCCGATCAGCACTAATAAGCTGGGTGCAGGAGGCTCATTAATGGGCTTGGCGGACGAACTCGAGGGTTTCGAGAAGATCGGTGTTCGCGTTAATCGCGATGCTTCGGGCAATTACGACCCTGAGTTCAGCCCTGCCGCGTGCGTGGAACTGGGACACCTGTCGCCGGGCTATCAGGAATACATCCGCAAGTTCGGCGGCTCTTTGGCCGAAGCTGTTCTGAATCCACCTCCTGGATACCGGATCGCAGCTTCCCAAGTCGGCCACTGGATGCTTCAGTTTCTGAAGCAGCCGCTAATTGCCGATCTGTTTGGGCCCCGTCCTGCAGATTTGATCCGGCAGGCATACCCAGAGCAACCCCACCGAACCTCTTTTCAGGTTCTTCATCTGTCAGATGTGACCGATGAGGCACTCATCGAGAACGCTCGAAAGTCCAAGATTCTCAAGGGGATCACTGGTCAAGGGTGGACCGCCGAAGGCCTTCGAGCGGTAGCAGACAAGATCGATGACGGCGCACTGTAGGAGCATTCCGCGCCGAAACATGCACCGATTTTTCTTGAATTTGCCACCCGAGCCCAGTTCGGGTGGCTTTTTCAATGCTCGGCTATTGACCGCACATTGTCGCTGCAGCGCACATTAATGGTTCGAGTGTAAAGAGCAAATAATCGCCAAGACCATTGGTCGAGCAATGTAGGTAGGCGCACTACCGCAAATTGGGCAGAAGCCCAATCTGCTGTGCGGTTGGTTGGCAAACCACCATTTGGCAAAATCGAGTCGGAAGGATTCTCAAGAAAGATTCGTAGGGTTGTCGATCGGGCATTGGAAAAGCGGCCCAAGTCAGGGTAATACTATAACAAATCGGTCACAGTTTGCGACTATCTGACATCTTACGGAATTTAATATTATATATTTTCTTGTGAATCCTTGGTGTCGATCCCAGAATATATGAGGCTTCCGGTTGGCGGGGATTTGATCGTGGCAAAGCTCTCAGATTTTGATCAGGCGATGCTAAAGGCAGCGAGGGCACTGGCTAGGCTTCAGCGGATACAGGAAGGCATTGAGACTTTTGAGTCCGAAGACGTCATGGGCGTCCGCCATTGGAGACCCGCCCCGAAGCTGAAAACGCCGTCGCATATCGCTGTCGATACCGCACAAAAGATACCCTTCCACAAGCCAGTCGCGCGGTCTCTACGTCTGACAAATGCCGCTGGTGCGACCTCGTTCACCTTTCAGCACCGACGGGTCAACAAAGTGACCAGGCAAATGGTGCAGGACGGATTTCGGAACCGGCCAGGAGCTGCACGTGCCCATTGTCGCTACATCGAGCGAGATGCCGCTGTCGCACAGCTCGAGCCTGAATTCACCCAGCATGCTGATCAGGCCGTCGCCGTCCCAGAGATCGGATACGCCGACGCAGAGACCACAACCGTTCATCCTGCCAATAGTGTGGTCACCCATGATGAATACATCGCACGGACGAACGCCGTAGCCATCCAGCCCGATGGAACGCGCGCATTGCTGACCAACATCGACCATGACGACGATGAGCGGGCCAGATTCTGGACTCTTGTCGAAGAGCATGAAGCAGTGGCGAGCCGTGACCAGATCATATTTCGGTTCAATGACGCCCCGGGCTTCTGGAAAGACGTTGCTGCGAGCCCTGGCTGCCCAGCGCCGCTGCACAAAGCGTTGAAGGCCTGCGATCCAGATAAAGCCGTTACTCTTGAAATCCAATCGGGGAAGGAGCTTCGGCGATTTCTAGAGCAGATAGCTGCATCGAGCAGGGATAGTGGGGTTACGAAAGTCCCTGCCAGGTTCAAGGACGGACGGAAGGGCCGAACCCAGTATCGGATTGTCGGCGAACTCCCAAATGAACTGACACCCAATGAGCGCTTCTCGATCGTTCGGGAGTTCGCCCAGATGTTTGAGGAACGGAAGCTTCCCTTCGTTGCGGTCATGCACGCGCCGGATCACCTGAACGATGAGAAGAACTGGCATTTCCACCTTGATTACTACGACCGGCCGTGTCGGCGCATCGATGCCCGTGACATATTGGAGCTTGCCGCCAAGGGCTTCTCGACTGACCGGCTGAAACCGGGAATGTGGGATTTTGCAGTTGTCCTACCCAAGCGCGGGCGCACCAATGGTCGATCGACACCCTTACGCCAGAACAAGGTCAGTGAGGTGTCAGGCAAGTCCTGGCTCAAACAGCTGCGGACAGGCGGGCGCGCTTTAAGATCGCTGACTTGAGTGAAGGTGAAGCCCTTGGCGCGAGTCATCTCTGCGTTGTTACGCGGTGCGGAGGGTGCTCTCATTTGGCGCCTCCCAGCAATGCTTCCACGCTCTCAAGCAGAATGCGTCGAGATCTTCCGATCTTGACTGACTTCAACCTGCCATCGGCCAGCAGTGAATAAACGGTCGTTCGGCCTACAGAAAGGCGTCGCATGGTTTCGGCAATGGTAATCACATGATTCATCTGGTTTTTCCTTTCGTCGTAGCCAGCAGGGCGCTGGGTGACGAAAGCCCAAGACGGGAGGTAGGATGTCCTTAAAACGTCGCAAATTGCCCGCTTAAGTGCGTAATCTGCGCCAAATGAATGGATTGTGCGAAATGCGCCAAATTACGTGGCTCAACCAACGCTAGGCCGATTTTTGTGGATGACTTTCAGGATTCCATTGGTGATGGATTGCAGGTTTCGGGCGCTCGGCGGAGAGGCGCCCAAAGCTTTGTATTCAGCTTCTAGATCCGTTGCCAATACACGGGGTGTAAGCGTTGCAAAATCGTCACGATCAGCGAGCAGATATCGTGCGGTTAGCGCCGCAATCACTTCGCCATGATAACCGGAGGAGCGGCCACTACCCCTTTCTTTCGCCTCTGCTGCTTCAGGGGCAGGCGGTGCATGGTCCGTGATGATTTTTTCGACCTGCGCCTCATCAAAGTGGATACCGATATACTCTTCAGATTGATATTTCGCAGTGCCCGTCTCCCAAAGTGAGGATGGACAGCTTTGCCTGAAGTTCTGCCAGATTTCCGGTGCTACCCTCTTGTTCATAATGGGCGAACTATCGAGCCTTTGCGTCACCGCTGCGCTGGCGCGAATTTGCCCGCAACCCAACCACATTAGAAGGAAATCCTTTGCCTTCTCCGCGTCCCCAATCACGTCCGATGCGCGCTTCAGGGCTTCCTTAGGTATCATTTTTCCATGCGCCTTGCTGGTTACACACGCGGCGGCAACGTAATGACTGAGTGATAAAGAACCCTAAATGAGCGCTACCGGACGGCAGAGCAAAATGGGAATGGTGTTGCTAACCACTCCCATTGCCCGACATTCAATCTTCCGTATGCTTGCAGGCTATAGTCGGGGAGCGAAGTTCTACAGCGAGCAACAGGCCCACAGGGTGACAGCGTCCCTGCAACCACTCCCACAAAGCCCAGTCACATTTTCATGTTTTTTTCATGGAAACCGCCACCATCTTTCTCAAGTCATTGAAAAGATGGTGGGCGCGGCAGGGATTGAACCTGCGACCCCACCCGTGTGAAGGG
>NZ_LSIS01000487.1:0-224 GCF_001556365.1 Blastomonas sp. CCH1-A6
TCACTCCTTTAGGCGAAGCCGCTGCCTGCGGCCTGCGGCTCTGACCCGCTGGCGAAGCGCGGGATGGGGAGGGGGAAGCAAAATCGATGGGAGTGGTGCGGGCGGCGCGTCTAGGGAGGCCCCGGCGCGCGGGAGCGCGCCGGAACTGGCCGAACTTGGCGTGCAACCCGGTCCTGTCGATTATGCTTCGGGAACGAAAGGGCGGGTGCCCTTGGTGTTCCCCC
>NZ_LSIS01000488.1:0-4659 GCF_001556365.1 Blastomonas sp. CCH1-A6
CCATGCAGCCCGGTGACCACACCCCAAATTACACCTCATTGACGGACGTGACCTAAAGCTGTTTCACCCGGCGGGTCAGCTGACGTTCGGAAAGATCGCTCTGGGCGTGCAGGTCGGTGACCATCGGCGATACGCTGGAGGCGAGCCAGGCATCGACCATGCGGGTGAATTCGACCATCTCGGGCGAGACCTGATCGACAAAGCCCTGGATGATCTCATCAGCGGCAGCCGTCATCTGCGGCAGGGTATCAAGAGTGCGCAGCAATGCCATGCGCTCTTCGATTCGTGGGAACACGGTGGCTGCAGGCACCACCTTGTCGACGAAATCGGCAGCGCTGGCATGGGTGAAGGCGCCCCATCCGGCGGCGGTAATGCCCATGCCGAACATGTGGAACGGCCCCTCGATCTCGAATCGCACCGCTGCGGTGGTTGGTCCGACCAGCACGGCCCCGGTGCACACGGTCGAACTGCCGTCGGGCATGTGCAGCGTCACGCGTCCGCCGGTCGCCATGCGCAGCTGAGCAATCGCCGCGCGCTCCCCGTCCACCACCAGGGGTTCGGGGCAGGTGAGGCGATAATAGACGGAGACGAACTCTCTCAGCGGTTCGCTGGGCAGCGCATATTCGAGATGTGGCATTGGCGACCCCAATCGGCCGTACGACAGGCGCGGCGTTTGCGCCGTCCTCCTCTCGCCGGATTTATCTTTCTGTCGACCCGGGCGAGGGTATAGCTCCAAATCGGACCAAAAAAAAGGCGACCCTGAAAAAATCAGGGTCGCCTGTTAGGAAAAGAACTCTCGGCGTCTCCGCCTTGAGCCCTTCGGGTCGCAAGGCGGTATATAATCGCAAGCGAGTCAGGGCGATTGGACAGATTCGACATTCTGAAAAATCGTGCAAAATCGGGCGCCTGCCCTGAAACGCCGCAAAACCGGGGTTTTCAGCCGCCCGCCTGGATCCAGGCGTCGATCCGCTCCTCGAGCACCGTCAGCGGCACCGGTCCGCTCCGCAGAACGGCATCGTGGAACCGCGCGAAACTGAACTTCGGTCCCAGCTGCTTTTGCGCCTTGTCGCGAAGCTCCATGATCTTGAGCTTGCCGATCATGTACGCGGTCGCCTGGCCGGGATAGACGACATAACGCTCGATCGCCTTGGAGATGTCGCCTGGCGGATTGGGGGTGTTGTCAGTCAGATACTGGATCGCCTGTTCGCGGCTCCAGCGCTTGTGGTGAATGCCGGTATCGACCACCAGGCGGCAGGCGCGCCACAATTCCATGCCCAGTCGGCCGAAGTCCGAATAGGGATCTTCGTAAAAGCCCATGTCCTTGCCCAGCTCTTCCGAATAGAGCCCCCAGCCTTCGGTATAGGCGGTGACCCCGCCAAAGCGCCGGAAGGGCGGCAGGTCGCCGAGTTCGGTCTGCACGGCGCGCTGCAGGTGATGGCCGGGCAGGCCTTCGTGATAGGCCAGCGCCTCGAGCTCGGTCGAGGCCATGTCCTTGAGATTGTAGAGGTTCACATAATAGGTGCCGGGGCGCGAGCCATCGGGCGCGGGGCTTTGGTAGAAGGCCTTGCCTGCCGATTTCTCACGGAATGCCTCGACCGCCTTCACCGTCAGCGGGGCCTTGGGCAGCGTCGCGAAATAGTCTGGCAGTTTCGCCTGCAACGCCTTCAGCTTGGTATCGACCGTGGCGAGATAGTCCTCGCGCGTCTTGAAATAGAAGCGGTCGTCGGTGCGGACAAAGGCGAAGAACTCCTGCAGGCTGCCCTTGAACCCGACCTTCTTCATGATCTCGCGCATTTCCCCGTGAATGCGCGCAACATTGTCGAGCCCAATCTGGTGGATCTGGTCGGCAGAAAGGTCGGTGGTGGTGTAATTGGCGAGCAGCTGGGCGTAATAGGCCGCGCCGTCCTTGAGCCGCCAGATGCCGTCGTCGGTCGGTGCAATCGCCTGCTGCCGTTCCATTTCGGCGATCAGTCGCTCATAGGCCGGCTTGACGCTGGTGGTCAGCGCCTGTCGCCCCGCCTCGATCAGCGCCGCCTTTTCGGGCGCGGCGATGGCCAGCGCCTCGACCTTCTTGGTCAGGTCGGCAAGCAGCGTCGAGGGGGCACCGTTGTCGAACGGCGCGCCCTTGATGACGTTGCGCGCATCGTCGAGGACGAAAGGGTAGACCCATTTCGGCGGCATCACGCCCGCTTCCGAGCGTTGCCTGGCTTCGGCGACCAGCGCATCCATCTGCGGGCCCATGCCCTGCAGCCGCTGGACATAGGCCTCGGCATCGGCCCTGGTCTTGACGCTGTGGATGTTGATCAGGAACGCGGGCATCTGGCTCTGCGCGCCGTTCATCTGGTCGAAGATATAGTCGTTCTTGCGATACGGGTGCGCGCGCGCCGCACGCTCGGCCTGATATTCGAACAGGCGATAGCTCAGCCGGTCTTCGGGCGAGAGCTTTGCCGGGTCGAACCGCGCCTTCATCGTCGCCAGCGCCTTCTGGCCGCGCGCGAATGCCGCGGCCTCGGCGGCATCCGAGGGGTCGTTCCACTTGCCGTAATCACCGTCGCGAATGCCGCGATAGGCCTTGCCCTGCGGCGCGGCGGCGAGATTCTCGGCATCGACCTGGTCGAAGAACGCCTTGAGTTCGGCGTTCTGCGCAGCGGCCTCGGCGGGCGCGCTCTGGGCGCTTGCGGAGACGGTCAAGGCAAGCGGACTGGCCGCGAGAAAAAGGGCAAGGGCGATCGGGCGCAGGGTCATGAAGCGACTTTCCGTTATTTCGTGAAGGGTTAATGGCGAAGCTATCGGGAGTTACCGCACGCGTAAACCGTCTCGCCGCCGCTTGACCATCGGCCCGTCGCAAAGCCATAGGGCGGCATGCTGTTCTCGCTCGCCCGGCCCGCCCTTTTCCTGCTCGATGGCGAGGATGCCCATCGGCTGACCATCGCGGGCCTTCGCCTGATGCCCGCCTCTTCGCCGCCCCGGCCCGACCCGGTGCTGGCGATGCGCGTGGCCGGGCTAGATTTTCCGACACCGGTGGGGCTCGCACCCGGCTTCGACAAGAATGCCGAGGCACCGCACGCGATGTTCGGCTTCGGCTTCGGCTTTGTCGAGATCGGCACGGTGACGCCGCTGCCCCAGGCGGGCAATCCGCGGCCCAGGCTGTTCCGCCTTGCCGAGGACAAGGCGGTGATCAACCGCATGGGGTTCAACAATGACGGCGCCCAGGCCGTGGTCGCGCGGCTCAAGGCAGGGCAGGGGCGTAAGGGGATCATCGGCGTCAATATCGGCGCGAACAAGGATTCGGCCGATCGCATCGCCGATTATGCGGTGATGACGCGGACCATGGCCCCGCTCGCGCGCTATCTCACGGTGAACATTTCCTCGCCGAACACGCCGGGGCTGCGCGCGCTGCAGGACGCCGGTGCCCTGTCCGCCCTGCTCGATGCGGTGATCGAGGCGCGGGGCAGTCACGACTGCCCGGTGTTCCTCAAGCTCGCGCCCGATCTGGAAGCAGCGGATATCGACGACATCACCCGCATTGGGATCGACAAGCGGCTCGATGCGCTGATCGTGTCAAACACCACGATCTCGCGGCCTGCCTTGCGCTCGCGGCATGCAAGCGAGGCGGGCGGGCTTTCGGGCGCGCCCCTGCGCGATCTGGCGCAGCAGCGGCTCAAGGATTTCCGGCAAGCCAGCGGCGGCGCGATCCCGCTGATCGGCGTCGGCGGCATTGCCAGCGCCGAGGACGCCTATGCCCGCATTCGGGCCGGAGCCTCGCTGGTGCAGCTCTACTCTGCGCTGGTCTATGAGGGGCCGGGCCTGGCCGCGCGGATCAATCGCGGGCTGAAGACGCTGCTCCAGCGCGATGGCTTTGCGTCGCTGGCCGAGGCGGTCGGGACCGGCTGAAGGTTTTAGGGATCACGCGAAGACGCGAAGCCGCGAAGATTCCCGTCTTCCAGCGAAAGCCGGAATCCAGAAGACGATTATCCATTGACTGCTGGGTTCCGGCTTTTGCCGGAGAGCAGATGGGCGAAGCCCTTCGCGCCTTCGCGCCTTCGCGCGGAACGCAGCAAACCTGTCCAAATTGATCGATCGGGTCGATCAATAGGTGGTAAATCTCTCATTGGCGCTCTCAATTGCAAATGATTATCAATACTTCTGTTCGCCCGACAGGAGTTTCCGATGCCCCGCGATCTTGCCAAGACCCTGAGCTATCTCGCGGTGCACCTCACCGTGGGCTTTTCGGTCGCCTATGCCTTTACCGGGTCGATCGAGATCGCCAGCGGCCTCGCGATCATCGAACCGATGATCAACGCGGTCGCGTTCTTCTTCCACGAGAAGCTCTGGGCGCGTGGGGAATCCCCGCGACCGAGGGAGGTCTTGGCTGCCTGATGCGGTGCTTGCCGCATCGCACCATGGCGGTATAACGCTTGGCATGAGCTTCATCCCCCGCACCTTCGTTGCCGCCGCCGCGCTGGCTTTGTCTTCGCTCTCGATCGCCTGCAACGCGCAGAGCGCGCCGCCGGCCGAGACCTCCGCCACCGCGCCGCTGGGCAAGGGGGTGGTCTCCTCGGCCGATCCGCGCGCGACCGCTGCCGGGCAGGAGATTCTGCGCAAGGGCGGGTCTGCTGCCGATGCGGCCATGGCGATGATGCTCGCGCTGACCGTGGT
>NZ_LSIS01000005.1:0-12874 GCF_001556365.1 Blastomonas sp. CCH1-A6
TCATAAGCGGGCGGCCCCGAGCGCGTTTCCAGCTCTTGCGGGGCCGCCGCCTCTGTCATCAGTCGCGCCCGTCTTCGGTTTCATCGCCGCCGAGCAGCGACGATTCGATCGCGGCCTCGCGCGCGGCTTCCTCGGCGGCGCGGTGCTGCGCATCGCGTTCGGCGCGCAGTTCCTCGATCAGCGCCTCGCGGTCGCCGCCCAGACGGGTGTCGGTCGGGGCCTGATCGGTGATCCCGGCCTTCTTGGCGGCCTTGCTGACGATCGCGTCAAGCTCGCGCTGCGAGCACAGGCCGAGCGTTACCGGGTCCTTGGGCTGGATGTTCGAGATGTTCCAGTGGCTGCGATCGCGGATCGCGGCGATGGTGTTGCGCGTTGTGCCGATCAGCTTGCCGATCTGCGCATCCGAGATTTCGGGGTGGTTGCGCAGGATCCAGGCGATGCCGTCGGGCTTGTCCTGGCGCTTGGAAACCGGGGTGTAGCGCGGGCCCTTGGTGCGACGCACCTGGGCGGGACCGGCGATGATCTTCAGCCGATAGTCGGGATCGGCCTGGCCCTTCTCGATCTCGGCCATGGTCAGCTCGCCTGCGCGCACCGGATCGCGGCCGGTATATTTGCTGCTGGCAAGGTCGTCGGCCATCGCCTGGACTTCCAGAATGTGAAGGCCGCAGAAATCGGCAATCTGTTCGAAGCTGAGCCCGGTATTGTCGACCATCCAGGATGCGGTCGCGTGCGGCATCAGCGGCTGGGGGTTGGCAGACATGCGCGTTTCTCCAAAAAATATGGCCACCCCTCGCGGGGTGGCCGAATGCTGCGCACGGCTATAGGCGAATGCGGTGCTTTGGGCAAGGGAAAGGCTCTGGGGGCAGGGGAAAGCGTCTGGTGCGGCCGAAGGGCCGGTGAACGTCCCCTCGGCCGGTGGCTTCAGGGCTTCAGCCCATAGCGCGCATATTGCCGCTCCAGTGACGGCGAGAGCTGCCGCGCAACCGCCAGATCGGTCGCCGCGTCGGCCTCGCGGCCCAGCTTGCGATAGACGATGGATCTCAGGTACCGGCTTTCGGCCAGGCTGGGGGCCTGCAGCAGCGCGGCGTCGAGATCGGCCAGAGCCTCTTCAAGCTTCCCCATGCGCAGCCAGACGAGCGCGCGGCTGTCGAGAATGCCTGCGGTGCTATCGCTGAGCTCCAGCGCGCCGGTACAGTCCTTCAGCGCCGATTCGGTCTGGACCATCCGCGTGCCCTTGATCCAGCAGCGCATGTTGAGCAGCGATGGATCGCCGGGCTTGGTCGCCATCACCGTGTCGAGCTCAGTCAGCGCCTGCGCGGCATCGCCAAAGATACCCAGCAGATCGGCCCGGATCACCTGCAGGTCGGTAAGCGTCTTGCCGCCCAGCGCAATCCGTTCGTCGACCAGCGCCAATGCGCCTTCCAGATCGCCAAGTTCGGCCATGAGCCCTGCGACCTGCCCGACATAGCCGATATCGGACGGATCGAGCGAACGGGCCGCCCTGGCATCGGCAAGCGCGCCTTTCAGGTCGCCCAGTTCCGCGCGCACCGATGCGCGGTCGCTATAGGCCTCGGCCGAGGGCATCAGCGCGATCTGGCGGTCCAGGACGCTTGCGGCTCCCTTGAAATCGCCGATGCCGCGGTACAGCGACAGGCTGCTGGTCAAGGCTGTGGTATTTTCCTCGTCGGCCTTCTGCACCTCCTTGTCATAAATGGTGCGGATCGTGTTGATCTGCGAATCCGACGGCGCACCGGCCAGCGACCAGCGCCGACGCGCATCGGCCGGAGCGACCAGTCTGGGCGATCGCGCCAGCAGCGTCGCCATGCGGTCGCGTTCGCGCGGCACATCGCTCGCCGCGACCTCGCTGCCCAGCGATGTCAGGTCTTCCTCGACCACCACCTCGCCGTTTGCCATTGTCAGCGACCGCCGGATCGCGGTGCCGCCGATCGAGACATCGACCGACGAGTCGCCTTCGATCGTGTAGCCGCGTCCGCCATCGGGTAGCCGGATCGACATCCGGTATCGGCTGCGCTGCGGTCCGGCGGTTGCGACCGGTATCGCGGCCCAGGCAGGTCTTGCCCGGTCCGGCTTGAAATCGATCAGATCCGGAACGCGCGACAGCCAGCGCTCCATGCGCCGGTCCTGCATCTTCCAGCCGGTGTTGAAGACGCCCCGGCCGCGAATGGTGACGGTGCCGGTATCCGGGTCAGGCACGGCTTCCAGCTGCTCGAACTGCGCTTCGCCGACGAATTCCTCGAGCACCGACTGCACCCCATCGCGCAGTTCGCGCTCGGGCATCTGCGCGGTCATCAGCGTGAGCAGGCTGGCGAGCTCGCCGCGCACGACCATCTTGAGCTCGATGACCGAAGGCAGATCGATGCTGGTGCTTTCGTCCGCCGTCATCTCCAGGTCGATCGTCGGGCGTCCGGGCGCGCGCAGGTCCACCGCCACCAGATCGGAACCGTCTGCGCGCAGCGGCAGCACATGGCCCAGGCGTGGCGTATCACGCATGTCGGCCAGCCTGGTGCCCAGCGCGGTGCCATCCAGCCACAGCGATTGCGATCCGATCGTCGCCCGGACCAGCACATGATCGAAGGCAGCCGCGCTGGGAATGCGCTCGGGCACCAGTTCACCCAGCCGCACCCCGGCCAGCACCGGCTCTGCCTCTATCCCCATCGCATGCAGCATGGCGAGCAGCAGCAGCGTTTTCGCCTTGCAGTCGCCATAGCGCGCGTCCCAGGTCTTTTGCGGCGACTGGGGCACGTAATTTCCGCCATCCATCCCCACGGCCAGATAACGGATCTTGTCCTGTACCAGCTGCAGCGCCCTGGCGGCGCGCTCCATCGGATCGCTGGTCGCCTGCACGATCGCGGCGATCTCGGCGGCGATCGGGCCGTCTGGCGCGACGGTGCCCTGCGTGGCGTAGAGCGGTGCCATCACCTTGGACACATCGGCCCAGCTGGCAAAGGTGGAGGCCTCGATCATCGGCAGCAGGCGATAGCGGCCAGGCGCATCGTCGGGCATCTCGGCCAGCTTGGCGAGCGGGGCTGCGACCTCGATGCGCATGAAATCGCCATCGCGCACCGGCTTCAGGTCGAGCTTGCCCGCGAGCGACTTCCACTGCACCGGCTGATCCTTGCGCCAGGCCAGGCTGTAGCCCGCCGACGGGATACGCACCGGCGCGGCGGGCAGCCATTGCACGATCTGCGACCGTCCGCCCAGCGCGGTATCCTTGCGGGTGACCGAGGCGCGCAGGCGCAATCTGTCGCCGACGCGAAGCCCCTCGACCGCCAGCGTTGCGGACAGGATGCCGGAAAGCTCGCTCTTTTCGAGCTGCTCCTCGCGGCGCAGCACGGTGAATTTCTGCCCGTCCGCCAGCACGTCGATCGTCTGGCCGTCGCGCAGGATCGAGAGCTGGTGGATGATGAGATCGCCCTTGTCCGGGCTCCAGGGCAAGGTGATGATGTTGCTCTGGGTCAGGCTTTCGGGCGAATCCAGCCGCCGGATGGTGTCGCTATACTGCCAGACGGTGGGACCATCGATGCGGTGCTGGAAATCGAGCAGCATCAGCCCGCCGGCCCCGCTGGGTTGCTTGTCATCGGGCAGGGCTGCCGGTTTCACCCATTCGGGGGCGGGGGCATAGAGCGGCTGATCACCCGCAAGAGCCGGAGAGGCCAGCACTGCCAACCAAGCCGCACCCACCCACCTGTACCTGTATTTCACGCCCTTGCCCCTGCTTCTGCCCCCAGCCGAGAAGTGCCGGGCAGGGCAGGTGAATGCAAATCCTATCGACGCCAGATCGGGGGCACCGGCCTCATGCCGCCAGGGCGAGCCGCGCGGTGATCGGCACCAGGGCGTTCAGGAACTGGCGGGTGCTGGCATCCCAGGTGAAGCTGCGCCCCGCGGCCAGGCAATCGGCGCGGTTGAGGCTGAGCGCGCCCGCGATCGCGGTGTCGAGATCGGCATCCATCACGCCTGCGCCCGGCGTCAGCACGTCGAGCGGGCCGGAGACGGGGAAGGCTGCCACCGGTGTGCCGCAGGCGAGCGCCTCGATCATCACCAGCCCGAACGTGTCGGTGCGGCTGGGGAAGACGAACACGTCCGCGCCGGCATAATAGCCCGCCAGCGTCGCGCCCGATTGCGCGCCGACGAAATGGGCGTGGGGGTACGCTCGGGACAAGGCCTCGCGCGCCGGGCCATCGCCGACCACCACCTTGGACCCCGGATGGCGGCTCGACAGGAACGCCTCGATATTCTTCTCGACCGCGACGCGGCCGACATAGAGCTGGATCGGCCCCGCAAGCTCCGCATAGAGCGCGGGCCGGGGGGCGTGGGGCCCGAAACAGCCGAGGTCGACGCCGCGACCCCAGTGCACCACCTGGCCCAGCCCCTGCTCTCGCAGCTGCGCCCGCACCGTCTCGGTCGATACCAGGATCGCATGGGCCGGGGCGTGGAACCAGCGGATAAATGGCCAGAACATCGCGGCGGGAAGCCCGGTGCGCCGCGCGAGATAGTCGGGAAACTGGGTATGATAGGCGGTGGTGAAGGGATAGCCATGATCGAGACAGAAGCGCCGGGCGGCAATGCCGAGCGGCCCTTCGGTGGCGATATGCACCGCATCGGGCGCAAAATCGCTCAGCCGTGCGCCGATGCCGAAGCGCGTGGTCAGCGCCAGGCGGATCTCGGGATAGGACGGGCAGGGGATCGAGGCATATTGGTCGGGCGAGATGACCAGCAACTCGTGGCCCAGCGCGCGCAGACGCTCGGTCACCGCGGTGAGCGTCCGCACGACACCGTTGACCTGCGGCGCCCAGGCATCGGTGATGATCGCGATCTTCATGCTGGGCTGCATGCTGTCCTCCGCTGTCGCACCGACCGGATCAGGCCGCCACCGGTTCGAGATTCTGCCGCATGCGCGCCTCGGCCTCGGCCGCCTGGCGCTCCTTCATGATCTCGGCCCAGTGCAGCACTTCCATCCGTCCGTCGAAATGCTCGACCAAAGCGGTGCAACCTTCGACCCAGTCGCCGTCGTTATAATAGGCGACGCCGCCGATCTCGCGGATCTCGGCCGTGTGGATATGCCCGCAGACCACGCCGTCGACACCGCGCTCGGCGGCGGCGCGCGCGACCAGCTCCTCGAAGCGCGAGATGAACTCGACCGCGTTCTTGACCTTGTGCTTGGCCATTTTCGAGAGCGACCAATAGGACAGGCCGAAACGCTGGCGCACCCAGTTGACGCCGATGTTCATGCTCATCAGCAGGTGGTAGAGCGTGTCGCCGACGAACGCGAGCCAGCGATGCGCGAGCATGATCGTGTCGAACTCGTCGCCGTGCAGCACCATCAGCCGCTTGCCGTCTGCGGTCTCGTGGAATGCGGCGCGCCGGATCTCGACGCCGCCGAAATTGAGCCCGCTGAACTGGCGGAACATCTCGTCATGATTCCCGGGGATATAGACGATCCGCGTCCCGCGCTTGGCGCGCTTCAATATGCGCCAGACGATGTCGTTGTGCGCGGCGGGCCAGTAGAATTTCTTCTTCAGCCGCCAGCCATCGATGATGTCGCCGACCAGATACATGGTGTCGCTGTCGACATGGTCGAGAAAGTCGATGAGCATTTGCGCGTTGCAGCCGCGCGTGCCGAGGTGAACGTCGGAAATCCACACGGTGCGATAGCGGCGGCGCGCATCGGCCGGGGGTTCGGGGACATAGGGCTGGCCGCCCGGAAAGCCGGCGACATTGGCAAAATCGCTGCCCGCCAGATCATCGCCATCGGCCACCCTTGCCAGCAGGCTGCCAATGCTATCGCTGAATTCGTCGAGGGCCATGATGGCTTGTGCTCCCTGCGGATCGTGCATCCTCGGGACCACGCCAATGGCGGTTTAATGTGACAACTGGAATCGCCTAGCGATGACGACTTGATGACAGTCGGCGGACTATTCGCCGATCTCCAGCACGATCTTGCCGATCAGATCGCCCGATTCCATCTGCGCATGCGCCTTGGCCGCCTCGGCCAGCGGATAGCGGCTGTGGATGATCGGCGAAAGCTCGCCGGTCGCGACCAAAGGCCAGACTTCGCGCGCGATCTCGTCGGCGAGCAGCGCCTTGAACGCGTTCGAGCGCGGGCGCAGCGTCGATCCGGTGAGCGTCAGGCGGCGGCGCATGATCTCGAGCACCGAAATCTCGGCCTTCATGCCCCCCTGCACCGCAATCGTGACGTTGCGGCCATCATCGGCCAGGCAGGCCATGTTGCGCGGCAAATAGCTGCCGCCCACCATGTCGAGCACGATCTCCACACCCTTGCCGTCGGTCAGCCGCTGGACCTCCTCGACGAAATCGTGCGTCTTGTAGTTGATGGCGTGCGTCGCGCCGATCTCCAGCGCTGCGGCGCATTTGTCGTCGCTGCCGCAGGTGACGATGGTCTTGAGGTCGAACAGCTTGCCCAGCTTGATCGCCATCGTGCCGATGCCGCTGGTGCCGCCATGGACCAGCACCGTCTCGCCATCGCGGGCATAGGCGCGCTGGAACAGGTTGTGCCACACGGTGAACAGCGTTTCGGGCAGCGCGGCCGCCTCGACCATCGATATGCCCGAGGGCACGACCAGGCAGTGGTCCGCGCGGGCGAGGCAATATTCGGCATAGCCGCCGCCTGCGACCAATGCGCAGACCGGCTGGCCGATCAGCGCATCGTCGGTATCGGGGCCAGCGGCCACCACCGTTCCGGCAATTTCCAGGCCGGGGATGTGCGGAGCACCCGGCGGCGGCGGATAGAAGCCCTGGCGCTGGATGACATCGGGCCGGTTGACGCCGGCGGCGGCGACGCGGATCAATAGCTCGCCAGCTGCTGGCACCGGAACTTGTGTCTCGCCGGCCACCAGTACTTCCGGCCCGCCCGGCTCGGCATAATCGACGGCACGCATGGTCGCCGGAATTACTTTCGCCATTTCCAGGGTCGTCATGACCTGGTGCTCCCCCCGTTCACGGACCAAACCGTCAACATCTGTAAACCCCATATTGACAGCTAAGGCACCGGGGTCAACAATAAGTCCCATGGAGCCCGACGAAAGCCTCGCGCGGTTGCGCGCAGATGCTGCCCAGAAACTGGGCGGCGAGGATATCGATGCCTATTCGCTGGACGAACTGGAAGCGCGGATCGCGCTGTGCCGGGCCGAAATCGCCCGGTGCGAAGCGCGCAAGGCCTTTGCCGCGCAGCACCGGCTGAGCGCGGAAGCGCTGTTTCGCAAGAGCTGAGCAGCGCCTGCAGGCTTTGAGCCCGAACGGCGCATCCGACCTGCATGCAGGTGCCGTTCATCTGGCACGGCTCTTGCTGCGATTATTCACGACGAGTGGCTTTGAGCCTGCTGGATTTGCCCGAATGCCGTCCTATATTGGTGCACGTGGAGCGCCCCGGAGTGGATAGGGGCAATGGCAAAGAGGCGCTTGACGATAAGGGGCCCGGCCCTTTTTTCCGGGCGGAATGATTGAGAAGGCGGGTATCTCGCCCGCCGCGGAGTATCGCAATATGCCATCCTTTGCCGAATCGCTGGAAAAGACGCTGCATCAGGCGCTGCACAATGCCGCCGATCGCCGTCACGAATATGCCACGCTCGAACATCTGCTGCTCGCGCTGATCGACGATGCCGATGCCGCGCAGGTGATGCAGGCCTGCGGCGTGGACCTAGGCGAGCTGGGCGATGCCGTCACCCATTATCTCGATAACGAGCTGGATTCGCTCAAGGTCGCCGAAAAGACCGACCCTGCGCCGACCTCCGGCTTCCAGCGCGTGGTCCAGCGCGCGATCCTGCACGTCCAGTCCTCGGGCAAGGATGTCGTCACCGGCGCGAACGTGCTGGTCGCATTGTTCTCCGAGCGCGAGAGCTATGCCGTCTATTTCCTGCAGCAGCAGGACATGAGCCGCCTCGATGCGGTGAGCTATATCAGCCATGGCATCGGCAAGGGCGGCCAGCCGGTCGAACAGCGCAGCGTGCGCGGGACCGAGGAGCCGCAGGAGGAAAAGCAGGACGCTGCCGCCAAGCAGAAGAAGGACAGTGCGCTCGACCAGTTCACGGTCAACCTCAACGCGCGCGCCCAGGCCGGCAAGATCGATCCGCTGATCGGACGCGGGCCCGAAGTCGACCGCACGATCCAGATCCTGTGCCGCCGTTCGAAGAACAATCCGCTCTATGTCGGTGATCCCGGCGTGGGCAAGACCGCGATCGCCGAAGGCCTGGCGCGCAAGATCGTCGAGGGCGACGTCCCCGAAGTGCTGCAAAAGGCGGTGATCTATTCGCTCGACATGGGTGCGCTGCTCGCCGGCACGCGCTATCGCGGCGATTTTGAGGAGCGGCTCAAGCAGGTCGTCTCGGAGCTCGAGAAGATGCCGCACGCGGTGCTTTTCATCGACGAGATTCACACCGTGATCGGCGCCGGTGCGACGTCGGGCGGCGCTATGGACGCGTCGAACCTGCTCAAGCCCGCGCTGTCCAGCGGCACCATCCGTTGCATCGGATCGACCACCTACAAGGAGTTCCGCAATCACTTTGAGAAGGACCGCGCGCTGCTGCGGCGGTTCCAGAAGATCGACGTGAACGAGCCGACGATCGAGGATACGATCAAGATCCTGAAGGGCCTGCGCACTGCGTTCGAGGACCATCACAAGGTCAAGTACACGCCCGATGCGATCAAGACCGCGGTCGAGCTGTCGGCGCGGTATATCAACGACCGCAAGCTGCCCGACAAGGCGATCGACGTGATCGACGAGGTCGGCGCGATGCAGATGCTGGTGCCGCCCGCCAAGCGGCGCAAGATCATCACCGCGCGCGAAATCGAGAGCGTGATCGCGACGATGGCGCGCATCCCGCCCAAGTCGGTGTCGAAGGACGACAAGAAGGTGCTCGAGCATCTCGAGCGCGACCTGAAGCGTGTCGTCTTCGGCCAGAACAAGGCGATCGAGGTGCTGTCCAGCGCGATCAAGCTGAGCCGGGCGGGCCTGCGCGATCCGGACAAGCCTATCGGCAATTATCTGTTCTCCGGCCCCACCGGCGTCGGCAAGACCGAGGTTGCACGCCAGCTCGCCAACATCATGGGCATTCCGCTGCAGCGGTTCGACATGTCCGAATATATGGAACGCCACTCGGTCAGCCGGCTGATCGGCGCGCCTCCGGGCTATGTCGGCTATGACCAGGGAGGCCTGCTCACCGATGCGATCGACCAGCAGCCGCATTGCGTCCTGCTGCTCGACGAGATCGAGAAGGCGCATCCGGACCTGTTCAACATCCTGTTGCAGGTGATGGACAATGGCAAGCTGACCGATCACCACGGCAAGACCGTCGATTTCCGCAATGTCGTGCTGATCATGACGACCAATGCGGGCGCAGCGGACATGGCGCGTGAAGGCATCGGATTTGGCGATGTCAGCCGCGAGGACGCGTCGGACGAGGCGGTGAAGAAGATGTTCACCCCCGAATTCCGCAACCGTCTCGATGCGATCGTACCGTTCGGCTATCTGGGAACCGAGGTTGTCGCCCGCGTGGTCGACAAGTTCATCCTGCAGCTTGAACTGCAGCTGGCCGACCAGAACGTGCATATTCGCCTCGACCAGGAAGCGCGCGACTGGCTGTGCGAGCGCGGCTATGATCGTCTCTATGGTGCCCGCCCGATGGCGCGGCTCATCCAGGAGAAGATCAAGCAGCCGCTGGCGGAAGAACTGCTGTTCGGCAAGCTGGTCCAGGGCGGCGAGGTCAACGTCCATATGAAGGACGGCGCCATGGCCTTCGAGATCGTCCCCGCACCGCCCAAGGCGAGCAAGCCCAAAAAGGCGCGCGGATCGGCGAAGAAGGAAAGCGATACCAACGCGGATTGAACGATGGGCCCGGCTGGCGAGATGTCAGCCGGGCCTTTTTTGTGTCTAGTTCCAAAACTATCCCCGTTTGTCCCGAGCGAAGTCGAGGGACGTGATCCCGCAGGGTTGTGCGAGGTCCCTCGACACGCTCGGGACAAACGGAGATGGGTGCCCAGTAGTTTGAAGCCCCCCATGACCACCTTCTCTCTCCCCTTTACCGCGCAGCCGCAGCACATCGACGAGCTCGGTCATGTCAACAATGCCGTCTGGGTGCAGTGGCTGCAGGAGCTGTCGGTCGCGCACTGGAATGCGGCCGCGGACCCCGCGCATGTGGCCGCCTATTTCTGGGTGATCGTCCGGCACGAGATCGATTATCGCGGCAATATCGGTTTGGGAGAGACCGCGATCGGCCGGACCTGGGTGCCCGGAACGCCCAAGGGCGCGCGCTTTGCGCGCCATGCCGCCTTTGCCGATGCGAATGGACGCGACATCGTCACCGCGATCTCGACCTGGGCGATGCTCGACAAGGCGACCGGACGTCCGGCGCGGGTCACAGCGGATATCGCGGCCGCCTGCCAGCCCTGATGCGTCAGCCGCGCAACGGGAACGCGGCGATCGTCTCGTAGACGCTTCCGTCATGCCCGAGTTGGCTCTGCATCAGCCGCAGCGCGTCAAAGCCGAACGGGTCGCCCGGCAGGGGTGGCTGCGATGCCATCCAGGCGGTGACCCCAGCCGGATCGGGCGCGGTGCTGCGCGCGAATCGCGCGATCGTGACATGCGGCACATATTTGCGCGCTTCGGGCTCGAAGCCGGCGCGCACGCACAGCCGGTCGAGCCGCGCATGCAACGCTGCCAGCGGTTCGCGCGGAGCTAGCCCTGCCCAGAGCTGATCGACCCGGCCCTTGCGGTCGAACCAGCCAAAGCCGTCAAGCCGCGCCTCAATCCGCGTAAAGCGTTCCGCGCCGAGCGCGAGCAGCAGCGCCTCTGCCCCGTGCCGGTCGGTCTCGCCCACGAAGCGCAAGGTCACATGCAGCTGCGCGTCGCTCTGCCAGCGTGCCGCGACCAGCCCCTGCATCCGGTCGAGCAGCAGCGCGCGAATGGCAATCGGAGGCACAAGGGACAGGAACAATCGCATGGTAATGTTTGTATCGTAGCAAGGCGCGACGAACGGAAAACCGGTTTCGCTTGAAAATTTCCCATCAAGGGGCGATATTGTGGCTATCCGGCAACAATGCCGGGCAAAGGAGACTTTTTCGATGGCTGACCGTTTTGATCCTCGCACGGCGGAGCGCATGCGCGCCGGTTCGATCAATGCGCCCGGCGGTATCAGCGCGGCCCGTGACGAGGGCCTGCGCAAGTACATGCTGTCCATCTACAATTACATGACCAGCGGCATCCTGCTGACCGGCATCGTCGCGCTGCTCTTCGCCCAGTCGGGCATGGCGGCGCAAATCATGTTCGGTCCGGGCTTGCTCAAGTACGTCATCATCTTCTCGCCGTTGCTGATCATCTTCGCGATGAGCTTCGGCATGAACCGCTTCTCGACGCCCGCGCTCCAGGCAATGTTCTGGGGCTTTGCGACGCTGATGGGGCTCAGCATGTCGACGATCTTTCTGGTCTATACCGGTGAAAGTATCGCGCTGGCGTTCTTCTCGACCGCTGCGGCGTTCGCGGGCCTTAGCCTGTTCGGTTACACGACCAAGAAGGACCTGACCGGCTGGGGCAGTTTCCTGATCATGGGCCTGGTCGGCCTGATCGTGGCGAGCGTGCTCAACATCTTCCTCAAGTCGTCGGTCATGGGCCTGGTGATCAGCTATGCCGCCGTCCTGATCTTTGCGGGCCTGACCGCCTATGACACGCAGAAGCTCAAGAGCCTGTACTGGCAGGTCGCGGGCAGCGACATGATGGGCAAGGTCGTGATCATGGGCGCGCTGAACCTGTATCTTGATTTCATCAATATGTTCCAGGCGCTGCTGAGCATCATGGGCAGTCGCGACTGATCTGTCCGGAAAAGCACTGGAACCCTGACAGCCCGGCGGATCCCCTTCCGCCGGGCTTTTCTTTTGCGCACCAAAGGTTCATTCGGCTCGCCGCTCGAGCGACTCCGCTCATCCCGGCTTTTGGCGGTCTGTCGTACCCTAGCCTTTAACGGTTCACCGTTTTGGTGTTGAGATCATCGCTTGGCGGGCATAAACCATGCCCATGAGAACGCGCGCGAGAGAGCCAAGGCCCCGCGCGTGCACCGGGAGATACTGAACATGGCGCGTATGGCCCTCAGCCGTGCAATCCTGCTGGCCGCAACGGCCGGCCTCACCACGCTCGTCGCGGCCTGTGGCGGAGCCAAGCCCGCGCCGGTTGCCGTCGCCCCGCCGCCGCCGCCGGTGCCGGTCGCGCCGCCGCGCATGCCGACCCCGCCATCGAATGCGGTCACGGCGATGGCGATTCCGGGCCTGCGCGCCGACGGCCTGCGCGACACGCCGATGCGCGACATCGATGACAATGAGAAGCTCTGGTATTTCCGCGCCGCGTTCAACGTCGCCGCGCTCAACTGCCAGAATGCCGAGCATTTCCGGATCGCGGACGATTACAACCAGTTCCTGAAGACGCACAAGCGCGAGCTCGACCGGATCAACAGGACCGTCGAGGAGAAATATCGCAAGCGCTATGGCACCGGCTATGCACGCATCCGCGATACCGAGAACACCCAGGTCTACAATTTCTTCGCTTTCCCCCCGGTCAAGAGCGATTTCTGCAATGCCGCGCTGATCCTTGGCCAGGAAGCCGTGGCACTGCCGTCGAAGGATCTGGTCGCCTTTTCGGTTCGCGCGCTGCCGACACTCGAGGGCGTGTTCGACCGCTTCTATGCGTCCTATGAAAGCTATCAGAGCGACCTGCAGAAATGGATCGCGCTTTATGGCAGCCCCGAGATGCGGGCCGCGCAGGCCGCACAGATGGGTCAGGCCCAGCCTGCCATCCAGCCGGCCTTGAACACCGCTCCTAGCGCTGCAACCCCGGCCAGCAACCCTCCGGTGCTGC
>NZ_LSIS01000049.1:0-8467 GCF_001556365.1 Blastomonas sp. CCH1-A6
GGGACCCCCGCCTTCGCGGGGGTGACGAGTTGGCAGCAAGCACGACAGCATGCTCCCCAACACCGCTTCCCCTCGGCCGGTCTACTCGCTAAGACTGTTCCATGAGCTTTACACCTGTTGCCTCCGCCTATCCCGCCACCCGCCTGCGCCGCGCGCGTGCCACCGCGTGGAGCCGCGACATGGTGCGCGAGACCAGCCTGTCGCCTGCCAATCTGATCTGGCCGCTGTTCGTGACCGAGGGCACGGGCACGGAGGAGCCGATCGCCTCGCTGCCCGGCGTGTCGCGCTGGTCGGTAGACGGGATCGTCGAGCGCGCGCGGGAGGCGGTGGACCTCGGCATTCCGTGCCTCGCCCTGTTCCCCAACACCCAGGGCGACCGGCGCAGCGACGATGGCGCGGAAGCGCTCAACCCCGACAATCTGATGTGCCGCGCCATCCGCGCGATCAAGGATGCGCTGGGCGATTCCATCGGCGTGCTCACCGATGTCGCGCTCGACCCCTATACCGCGCACGGCCAGGACGGGCTGATCGACGGCGAGGGCTATGTGCTCAACGATGCGACGGTCGAGATACTGGTCGGCCAGTCGCTCAACCAGGCGCGAGCAGGCGCGGACATCATCGCGCCGTCGGACATGATGGACGGCCGCATCGGCGCGATCCGCGCCGCGCTGGAAGCGGACGGCCACCATAACGTCCAGATCATGAGCTATGCCGCCAAATATGCGAGCGCCTTTTATGGCCCGTTCCGCGATGCAGTGGGGTCGAGCGGTCTGCTCAAGGGCAACAAAAAGGGCTATCAGATGGACCCGGCGAACGGCGACGAGGCGCTGCGCGAGGTCGCCATGGACATAGCCGAGGGCGCGGACAGTGTGATGGTCAAGCCCGGCATGCCCTATCTGGACATCGTCTCGCGGGTGAAACAGACGTTCGGCGTGCCGGTCTATGCCTATATGGTCTCGGGCGAATATGCGATGATCGAGGCGCTGGCCGCAGCGGGCGCGGGCGATCGCGATGCGGTGGTGCTGGAAAGCCTGCTTGCCTTCCGCCGCGCCGGGTGCAGCGGGGTTCTGACCTACCACGCCGCGCATGCCGCGCGTCTGCTGGCAAAGGGTTGAGACCATGAACGATGTTTCGATCATCAGCCTGCACGGCAAGACTCCGCGCATTCATGACAGCGCGTTCATCGCGCCCGGCTGCCGCATCATCGGCGATGTGGAGGTCGGCCCCGATGCCAGCATCTGGTACAATTGCGTGATCCGGGCAGACGTGAACCGCATCGTCATCGGCGCACGGACCAATGTGCAGGACGGCAGCGTCATCCATTGCGACAGTCCGCGCCCGGGATCGCCCGAGGGCTTCCCGACGATCATCGGCGAAGACGTGCTGATTGGTCATATGGCGATGGTGCATGGCTGCATTCTGGAGGACCGGGCGTTCGTGGGCCTGGGCGCGATCGTGATGGACGGCTGCCGCATCGGCAGCGATGCGATGCTGGCGGCCGGCGCGATGCTGACGCCGGGCAAGGCCATGCCGTCAGGCCAGCTCTGGGGCGGGCGGCCCGCGCAGTACATGCGCGACCTGCCCGAGCCCGCGATCATGGGTATGCGCATGGGCGTCGCGCATTATGTCGAGAATGCCAGGGCGCACAAGGCAGCCTGCAGCGAGCAATAGCGCGTTTCGATGAGCGTCACCCTGATCGAACATCTGCCCTGGCTGTGTGCGCTGGTGGCGACGCTGGCCGCGCTCGAGCTGCTGCGCCGGTTGCGCCGGGCGCAATGGCAGCTCGGGGCCGCCGCGCCGGATGCCAACAGCGTCGCGCGGGCGCTCGATCACGCGCTGGCGGCCGGCCGGATCGGCAACTGGCATTACGAATGGTCGGAAACGTCGCTGGCCTGGTCGGACGAGGTATTTGCCATTTACGCGCGCGACCGGAGCCTGGGCGAACCGCCGATGTCCGAAGCGATCCTGGCCTATCATCCCGATGACCGGGCCAAGGTTCGGCGGGCGGTACGGCGCGCGCTCGACCATGGCGAGGATTTCGACTTTCACGCCCGGCTGCTCAATGAGGCCGGAGAGATGCGGAACATTCTCGTGCGCGGAACCTGTCGTCACGGCAAGGACGGCGCCATCACCGGCGTGCTGGGTTTCATCATTGACCTGGGGCTGACCGAGCCGCCGACGCGCTGACCGGTCTCAGCGACCGCCATAGTCGCGCGGCGGGACGAAGCGCTCGCCGCGTGCGCGCGCCATCATCGCCTCGTCGGCAATCGCGGTCTTGCGTTCGACCGCAGCGATGCGCGTCGCCTTGCGCCGGGTGAATCCGCCGCCCTCTTCTCCGATCGCGGCGGCGATCCTGCGGATTTCGTCGCCGCGCGTCCCGATGACCAGAGCCATGAAGACCGATGCGAGCGAGATCGACAGGAACGAAATGAACAGACTGTCCGGTGACATACTGACCCCCATTTATCTGGTGTTGATCATGATTTGGGAGGGGGCTGGTTAAGCACGTCCTGTCGTCAAAGGTTAAGCAGGCGTTGACGACAGATTTATCTTATCTTTACCTCCCGCGACCCCGTCAGGCCCTCCCACCACCCGCTGAAAGCCGTCCATGCCCAGCCAGATTGCCCCCACCCTGGTGCTGCTCACCATCTCGAACATCTTCATGACCACCGCCTGGTACTGGCACCTGAAAGGAGGCCCCGCTGCCGCCGCGTCGCGGCCCTTGTTCTGGGTGATCCTGACCAGCTGGGGCATCGCGCTGGTCGAATATTGCTTCGCCGTGCCCGCCAACCGCATCGGCTTCGCGCATGGCTGGACGCCGGGGCAATTGAAGGTGGTGCAGGAGGCGCTGGCGCTGACGGTTTTCGGTGTCTTCATGGTCACGGTGCTCGGCGAGGCACTCAATTGGCGGCATTTCGCGGCCTTTGCCTGCATCATGGCGGGGGTGGGCTTTCTGTTCGTCGGAAAATGATGCGCTTCGTCGCACAGATAAGCTTTGATTTACCGCGCGCCTCCACATTCGGGCGATGGCGCGTCGATCCCATGCCTTTCGCTCTCAGCCCGGCTCTCGGCGAACCCGCCATAACCGGGTCGTCAGCCGCGCGACCGAAGCCCGCATATCGACGCTCGCCATCCTTCTGGCGCTTCTGGCGGGATGGAACCTCAACGCATGGCTCTGGCCCGAGACGACGATGGTCCCGTCCGCTGCCGCGCCGACGGCGTGGTCGGACCCCTGGGCCGTCTCGCGCCAGCAGCGTCAGCTGCTAGAGGCGCAGGAAGGTCCGCCCGCACCGATCGCAGCGACCGGCTCTGCTGCCTCGGCCCCGGGTCGCGGGGGCTCCTTCCGCTTTGCATCCTGTGCCGGCGGTGCGCGGTATACCTGCGTCGTCGACGGCGACACCTTCTGGCTGGAGGGACAGAAGATCCGCGTCGCCGATATCGACACGCCAGAAATCTCTTCGCCGCGCTGCGATGCCGAATTCCAGCTCGGCCAGCGCGCCAAGCAACGGATGCAGCAATTGCTCAACGCCGGGCCGATCGCATTGGAGCCGGCGGACCGCGCGACCGACCGCTATGGCCGCGCGCTGTTCCGCGTCACGCGCAACGGGACAAGCCTGGGCGAAACGCTGGTCGGCGAAGGGCTGGCCGTCTATTATGGCGGCGGCAAGCCGAACTGGTGCTGACCGTCAGATCCGCGCGCGATCGGGCCTGACCCGCGCAGCCTCGGGCATGTCGAACAGCACCCGGCGCTGCTTGAAATCGATCATCATCCGGTTGAACTGGCGCAGCGTGCTCATGCCCAGCAGCAAAGCGGGAGTCTTGTCCAGGCCCAGTTCGCGAAACGCGTCGGCATCGGCAAAGACGATAGGCACATAGTCGAACTGCGCTCGCCCGATTCGGAAATCCTGCGCCAGGCCGGCATCGGCAAGGATCGTCTGGCCGGTGACCGAGGTGAGGCTCGCCTGCTGCGCGCTGAGCTTGTGCGACGCACCCAGCCGCTTGAGCAGCGCCATGTTGCCGATATTCGATTGCGCGCCGGTATCGATGACCACGCTGATCCGCTTGCCGCCCAGCGTCGCGTCGGTGAAGATCAGCTGGCCGGACTTGCGCCGCGCGCTCACCACGATCTCGAAATCGCTGACCCGGGGGCGTTCGGTAATATCCTCGATCGTGATCGCATTTTCCAGGAAATCGAACAGGATGCGCTGGTCCTGCAGTCCGTCGAGGCCGAGAATGCCGTCCGCGCCGATATGGTGCGCCTCGAGCATCGGCGCGACCAGCTCGCCATAGTTGCGGCGGCCCAGGGTCACCTCGGGCAGGTACACGGTCTGCACCATCTTGCTGCCCGCGATGCTCACCAGCCGCGCGATCTCGGCCATTTCGAGCGACAGCACCGAGGCGATGTCGCTCGACACCACGGTGCGCTCGGAGCCGGTGTCGATCATGAACTTGAACGGCCCGCGCCCGTCGATGCTCACCGGCACGGTCATGCGGCTGGCGCGGTCGCGGGCAAGCGCGATCCGTTCGGCTTCCTGGGTCAGGCGGTCGGCATCGGTCAGCGCACCGACCGTGGTATCGGCAAAGCCGCTCTCGGGCAGTGCATCCTGCGCGATTGCGCCGGGTGCGGCGCAAAGCGCCGCGCACAGGGTCAACGCACCGGCCAGCGCGCGATACAGCATCGGATCGATCCTCTCGTGCCGCGATGACCGCAGCCTCTGGTTGTCTTGCAGATGTAACACGCCGACGCGCCGGCTGGCAATCAGTCCGCGCGCATCGCCGTAGCGGCGAGCGATTCCGCCTCGGTGAGCAGCGCATCGTCGGCTGAGCCCTGCGCGACACTTTCGCGGCCGATCATCACCAGCACCGGCACCGCCAGCGGGCTGACGCGCTCGAGTTCGACATGCAGCATCGTCCCCGCCGCGCGGTCGAGCAGGTCGCCGAGCCGGCCGATATCGGTCATCCGCGCGCGCGCATCGGCCCAGGCGGCTTCGAGCAGCACATGATCGGGCTCGTACTTGCGCAGGACGTCATAGATCAGGTCGGTCGAGAAAGTGACCTGCCGACCGGTCTTCTTCTTGCCGGGATGCTGGCGTTCGACCAGCCCGCTGATGATCGCCACCTCGCGAAACGCGCGCTTGAGCAGATATGAGCTTTCGACCCAGTCGGTGAATTCGTCGGCGAGAATATCGGCGGAGAACAGGTCGGCGGGGTCGGTGACGCGCCTGAGGCCCCAGACGGCGAGCGCATAGTCGTTCGCGACAAAGCCCATCGGCTGCAGCCCACGATCCTCCATCCGCCGGGTGAGCAGCATGCCGAGCGACTGGTGCGCGTTCCAGCCCTCGAACGGATAGCAGACCATATATTCGCGGCCATGATGCGGAAAGGTCTCGACCAGCAGCTGGTCGGGCTCGGGCATGGCCGATCGCCAGTCCTGCATTTCCAGCCATTCGCGCACGTCATCGGGAAAGCGCGCCCAGCCGGCGCGGTCGGTGAGGAATTCGCGCACCCGCGACGACAGATGCGTGGTCAGCGGCATGCGCGCGCCGTTATAGCTCGGGATCTGCGTCGCCTTGGCCGAGGCCTTGACGATCAGGTCGAGATCCTTGATCCGCTCGACCTCCAGCCCCATGCCCGCGAAGACGAATGTGTCGCCGGGTGCGAGCTGCGCGGCGAAATCCTCCTCGACCCGGCCCAGCGATCGTCCGTTCTTGAAGCGGACGTCGAGCATCGGCGTATCGACGATGATGCCCGCATTGAGGCGATAGGCCTGCGCGAACTTGGGATGTGCCAGCCGCCAGGTGCCGTCCTTCTCGCGCACCAGCCGCTTGAACTTGTCATAGGCGCGCAGCGAATAGCCGCCATTCTCGACAAAGCCGAGCACGCGCAGGAATGCCTCGCGGGTGAGCGCGCTATAGGGCAGCGCGGACTGGACCTCGGCGCACAGTTCGTCCTCGTGGAACGGCCCCGAACAGGCGAGGCCCAGGATGTGCTGCGCGAGCACGTCGAGCCCGCCGGGGCGGAAGCTCTCACCATCGCGCTGGCCCTCGGTCACCGCATCGAACGCGGCCTGGGCTTCGAGATACTCGAACCGGTTGCCGGGGACCAGGATCGCGCGGGACGGGCAATCGAGCCGGTGGTTGGCGCGGCCGATGCGCTGGAGCAGCCGCGACGAGCCCTTGGGCGCGCCCATCTGGATGACGCAATCGACATTGCCCCAGTCGACGCCAAGATCGAGGCTCGCGGTGGCAACGAGTGCGCGCAGTTCCCCGCGCGCCATCGCCCCTTCGACCTTGCGCCGCGCTTCGACCGAAAGCGAACCGTGATGGATGCCGATCGGCAGGTGCTTCTCGTTCAGCTCCCAGAGCTTCTGGAAGATGAATTCGGCGAGGAAGCGCGTGTTGCAGAAGACGAGCGTGGTCTGGTTGCGCTCGATCTCCGCGAGCACCTGCGGCACCGCATAATGGCCGCTATGCCCGGCCCAGGGGACCCGATCGTCGGTGATCAGGATGCTGAGGTCCGGGTCCGCGCCCGGCTCGCCCTCGACCAGAGCCACGGCATCGATGTCACCGAACGGAGCGAGCCAGGCGCGATAGCTGTCGGCATCCGCGACTGTGGCCGACAGCGCGACCCGGCGCATCCCGGGGCTGAGCGTCTGGAGTCGGGAGAGGGACAGGTTGAGCAGGTCGCCGCGCTTGGAGGCAGCAAAGGCGTGCACCTCGTCGATGATCACGGTCTTCAGGCTCGCGAACATCTCCGCGCTTTCCGGATAGGAGAGCAGCAGGCTCAAGGATTCGGGCGTGGTGAGCAGGATATGCGGCGGGCGGGCGCGCTGGCGCGCCTTGCGGTCCGAGGGCGTATCGCCGCTGCGCGTCTCTATGCGCACGTTCAGCCCCATGTCCTGCACCGGGGTCAGCAGGTTGCGCTGCACGTCGTGCGCGAGCGCCTTCAGCGGCGAGATATAGAGCGTGTGCAGCCCGTCAGCAGCGTTGCCATCGGCGAAATCGCGCAGGGTCGGCAGGAAACCGGCGAGCGTCTTGCCCGCGCCGGTCGAGGCAACGAGCAGCGCGTGCCGCCCGGCATCGGCCTGATCGAGCATCTCGAGCTGATGCCGCCGGGGCGACCAGCCGCGCTGCGCAAACCAGTCGGTGATGATCTCGGGCAGCGCCATGGCCGCGATATAGGGGGTGGCAGCGCCGCGCTAAAGGGGCAGGGGCATCACAGCCAGCGGAAGATGCCCGCCGCACCCACGCCGAGCGGCATATGCGCCCATTGCACGGCGAGCCAAAGCACGATCCCGCCGATCAGCGCCGCCCAGCCGGGAAAGGCGAAGCCGCGTCCGAAGGGGATGAAGCTGGTGCGCGATTGCCAGTGCAGCCAGGCATCACCCATCAGCACGAACTTCTTGCCGTCCTGCAGCTTCGCGCCAACCAAAGCGAGCGTGATGATCGCGCCGCACAGGATGAAGGTGTCGATCCTGGGCGCGATCAGGATATGCGCCACGCCCCAGAGCGCGAAGCCCCACATCATGGGGTGGCGGGTGATGCGGAAAACGCCATGGGGGTCCTTGACGGCGATCCGCTTGGCCGCCGCCTCGGGCACGGGAAGCGCCGGATTGCCGATCAGCGATCCCGCAAACAGGATCGCGGAGATCAGCATCAGCAGCGTCGCGACGGCCCAGAGCAGGTCGTTTGCCGGCCAGAACGGCGCGGTGACCGGCGCGCGCTTGAAGCCTTCGACCATCAGGAACAAAGTGGCGAACGAAACCAACGTATAGGCGATCTGGAAGCCCTTGTCCCCCAGCCGCCGGACCAGACCGGCGCGCAAGGGGTGCGACATCGCGAAATGGCTGCCGACAAAGCCGACCGCCCCCGCCAACAGCATCGCGTAATCCTGCATCGCCGCCCGTCCCCTGCGTGACAGGAGGATCGCCGCAGCGAATCCTCCGTTCACCGCATCTTAGCGATCGTATGCCTTGGGCAAAGCCCCTTCCTGCGGGGTGCGATACCGGTCGCGCAGCCGCGCCTGGCGGTTGTCGAGCGGTTGCTGAACGCCGTCGATCATCACCGCGACGGGCGCGCTCGAAAGCTCGAGCGGATCGCCGTCCCAGATCACGACATCGCCCTGGCGACCGGGCTTGAGGCTCCCGAGCATCGCGTCGATGCCCAGCGCCTGGGCGGGGCCGGACGAGATCGCGGCAAAGGCCTGGTCCCAGGTCAGGCCGCTGGCGCCGGGAATGCGCTGCAGCGCGACGAGGTTGCCCGCATATTGCGGCGAGTAATGCAGCCGGTGCGCGTCATTGTCGTTGATCATGCCGATCGAGACGGTGACGCCCGCGCGCTTCATGCGGCCGATATTCGATTGCGTCGCAGCGGTCTTCTCGAACTCCGACGGCAGGTCGTTGAGCGCCGAGGCGATGACGGGAACACCCGCCGCCGCGATCTGGTTCGCGACCAGCCAGCCCTCCGAC
>NZ_LSIS01000489.1:0-19672 GCF_001556365.1 Blastomonas sp. CCH1-A6
GTGTAGCCATTTTCCAGCAGCAGGTTTTGCCAGGCGACCGCTTCAGCCGAAGGTCGCGCCGCGCGGTTCGCCGATTCCGGCGCAAGCTGCCGGTTGCGGTCAAGGAAATCCCGCACTTCGGCGCGGAAGCGTTCGTATTCGGGGCCATAATCAAGGTTCATGACGTGGACTCCCCATGCGCGAAAGGCCGGAATACCGGCAGCTGGAAATCGTCGCCCAGAGGCTCGAAGGCGAGTTCGACCGGCATGTCGAGTGCGAGCCCTTCCGGGGCGCAGTCGATCAGCCGGGTCGCCATGCGGACCCCTTCCGCCAACTCGACCACTGCCGCGACGAACGGGATTTCATGGGCAAACGCCGGGTGCAGCGCCTGGTGCGTGATCGTCCACGAAAACAGCGTGCCTTTGCCCGAGCTGGGCTGCCAGGCAAATTCGGGCGAGCCGCAACGCGCGCACATGTAACGCGGCAGGTGGCGCCAGGTGCCGCAGGATGAGCAGCGCTGGAAATGCAGCCGGCCATCCTGGCAGCGCTGCCAGAATTCCTGCTCGATCGGGTCCTGCGGGCGCGGGCGCGGCTTGGCTGGCCTGGCCTGTGCTTCGGCCCGCTGCCTGGGCGGAAGGTCGGCGTTGTCGCTCATGAGAATCTCCGCAGGATGGCGACACTGCCGTCGCCCAGATCGCCCCAGCCGGTGACCAAGCCGGTCCGGGCGTTTGCGACCTGCCGGTCGCCGCAATCGTGGCGCAGCTGCCGGACCGCCTCGACGACATGGTTAAGGCCCCAGACATGCGCCTCGCTGAGCAGTCCGCCGTGGGTATTGAGCGGGTAGCGCCCGCCAAGTTCGATCTGGCCGTCGCGGACGAAATCGAGCTGTCCGCCCGGCTCGCAGTATCCCAGCGCTTCCAGCTGCAGCAGGACGACGTAAGTGAAGCAATCGTAGATCTGGAGAAAGTCCATATCCTCGCGGGTCACGCCGGCCATCTCGAAGGCTTTGGGAGCAGCGTAGGACAGCCCGATCTTGAACGGATCGGGACGCGAGGGAATATCGTCGGCCGGATAGGGGTGCCCTTCCGCCGCCCCGGCAATCGTCACCGGCACATGGGGCATGTCGCGCGCGCGGTCGATCCGGGAAACCACCACCGCGCAGGCTCCGTCGGTCTCAAGGCAGCAGTCGTAAAGCCTGAACGGTTCCGATATCCAGCGCGATGACGCGTAAGTCTCCCAGTCGAGCGGACGGCCATTGGTGAAGGCCTTGGGGTTCATCTGCGCATGCTTGCGACAGGCCAGCGCCACCGCGCCCATCGCCTCTTCGCCAACCCCGAAAAGACGTGAATGGCGGGTCGCCAGCCAAGCATACATCTGCACCGGCAGAAACACTCCATAGGGAATGTAATAGCCCTGGATCGTATTGGTCAGCGTGGTCATGTTCATGGACCGGGTCGGCGGCGCGCCGGGTTTGGGGCGCAGCGCGGAAAACCCGTTCCAGCCAAGCGTCACAAGAACATGATCGCACAGGCCCGCTGCGATCGCCATTGCGGCGTTCTGCAGCGCTGTCGTCGGACTCGCGCCGCCCATGTGGACCGTGGCGGCAAAGCGCAGCACGTCGATCCCCAGGTTGGCGGCCAGTTCCTCGGAAGTCGTGTAAATCGGCGGCGGAACCATGCCGTCGATGTCGCCCGGCCTGAGCCCCGCGTCGGCAATCGCGCGTCGCGAGGCCTGAAGCATCATGTCGACCGCGCTGCGTTCGGTGCCCTTGACGAAATCGGTCTCGCCAATCCCCGTGATTGCGGCCTTGTCGGAAAATCCGGTCACGCGCCTCGCCCTCGATCAGCGGAAACGGCTGGCCAGTTCGAGCGCGCTTTCGGCATCGGAAACGAGCTCTGCCATGACTGCGGCGGCGGGGCGTACGGCATGGATCAAGCCGATGCCCTGTCCGGCGAAGCCCGGCAGAATGTCCTTGCGCCTGGCGGCGATGCCGGCCGCCATGACAGGACCGGAAATCATCGACTGGTACGGCATTGGCAAGGGCTCCTTGCCGGCCGCGACCCACGCGTCGGCCCACTTGTTGCGGATCATCCGCGCCGGCTTGCCGGTGATCGAGCGGCTGACCACGGTATCGGCATCGCCCCCTTCGACGATCGCTTCCTTCTGGAAGTCCTCGATTCCCGCCTCCCGTGTAGCAAGGAAAGCCGTGCCAACCCAGGCACCTTCGGCGCCGAGCATGAAGGCGGCAGCCACACCGCGCCCATCGGAAATGCCGCCCGCGCCCAGCACCGGCACCCGGTCGCCCACCGCGTCGACCACCTGCGGGATCAGCGAAATGGTCCCGATCGGCGAATTGTGCCCACCGCCGTCGTGGCCCTGGGCGACGATCACATCGATTCCACTCTCGACCACCTGCCGCGCGTGCTGGACCTTGCCAACCACCGCCATTACGACAGTCCCGTTCGCGTGAAGCCGGTCCATCCACGGGCCAGGATTGCCCAGCCCGGCGGCGTAGACCGGCACCTTTTCCTCGATCACAACTTCCATCTGCGCCTCGAAAAACTCCTTCGAGAACAGTGGCGGGCCGCCTTCGGCGTCCCGTCCGCCAATCGTGCGTTTCACGGCCTCGCCATCGGCCTTGACCAACCCTTCGCTGGCCATGAACTCCTCGGCAAACTGGCGGTATTCGGCCGCAAGCGCCATCGGATCGACCGGCGCTGCACCGCTTTGCGGCGGCTTGCCCCGACGGACCGAGGCTGGCAGCAGGGTATCGACCCCGAACGGCTTGTCGGTCAGTTCTCGGGTCTGGCGAATCCAGTCTCGCAGACGCTCGGGCGCGCAGGCAGCGGCACCCAGCACGCCAAGCCCGCCGGCATTCGAGACCGCAGCCGCCAGCGCCGGAACGCTTGCCCCGCCCATCCCGGCGAGGATGATCGGGTATTCGATCTTCAGCATGTCGCAGATGCGGCTGTTCAAGGCCATTGCCTCTCTCCCTTCAAGCTAGTCTACTTGCGTTTCCCCAGCGTACCTTTTGCGCGAGCAGATCGGGACTTCGCTCTGCCAGGTATTGGGTCGAACCGGCGATCAACCGCTCCATCTGGCGCCGCGCGCCCGCGGCATCGCGCATCCGAACGGCGTGCAGCACGCGGCCCAGGCACCGCAGCTGAGTGTCGCGTTCCTGGGCCGAATAGCCCAGACCGATCGACATGTTGCGAGTCAAAAGGTGCAGCGCCGAGACAAGCAGACCGAATGTGGGGTTGCCGCTGGCCCAGCCCAGCAAGTCGTGAAATCGGCGATTGGTTTCCTCGAATTCCGCACCGTCACGTTCTCCCTCAAGCCGCCCCAGGCAATCCTCGAGCGCAGCCAAATCGGCAACGGTAGCCATTTCTGCCGCCCGCGCCGCAACCGTCGGGGCAACTGCCTCGCGCAGTTCGAGCAGCGCCCGAAGATCGGTGTCCATGAATTGAAGAACCAACGCCATCGAACTGGCGAAATCAGCGGTCCGGGGTCGCGTGATCACCGGCCCGCCTCCCCGACCCTGGGCGAGATGGATGACGCCCTGCAATTCGAGAAAGCGCAATGCCTCGCGAAGCGTGGCCCGCGCCACATCGTAGCGCGCCAGCATGGCGTCTTCGGGAGGGAGCCGGTCGCCGGGTCCTTGCGCATTGCTTTCGATATCTTCGACAATTTCGCGGGCGAGTACCAACGCGCGCTTGGTCTTGGCCTGAATCTGGCCATTTTCGAGTGCGACAGGGCAGATGCGGTTAGACTGCATTTTACTCTGATAAGGTTTAGCGCGACAGGAGTCAATTCGCACCATGATTATCGTCGATTGGTAAACTTCAATGGCATAAATGCTTATACTATTATTGACGAATCGATGTGAATGCCTCATACGACGCAACACGCACAGAAAATGGAGCGACGCGGTCATGGCTACGCTAGCAATGCAGCCCGGTCTGGATCGTGAAGAACTCGTCCGCACAGTTGCCGGAATCCCGCTTGCGGAAATCGACGTGTCCCGCCCAAGCCTGTTCCAGAGCGACAAGATCGGAGCCTTCTTCGAGCGGTTGCGGCGCGAGGATCCGGTGCACTACTGCGCCGAAAGCTCGTACGGGCCCTACTGGTCGATCACCAAGTACAATGATATCATGGCGGTCGACACCAACCATAAGGTGTTTTCGTCCGAAGCCAAATTGGGTGGCATCGCCATCCAGGACATGCACAACGACGAGACCAATCTTGAGCTTGAGATGTTCATCGCGATGGACCAGCCCAAGCATGACGCGCAGCGCAAGGCTGTCACGCCGGCAGTGGCACCATCCAATCTGTTGTTGCTTGAGCCGGTGATTCGCGAAAGGGCGGGGGCGATTCTCGATGCGCTGCCGGTGGGCGAAGAAATCGACTGGGTGAAGAGTGTCTCAGTCGAACTGACCACGATGACGCTTGCGACCCTGTTCGATTTCCCTTGGGACGAACGGGCCAAGCTGACGCGCTGGTCGGACGTAACCACCGCAATACCAGGATCCGGCATCGTCGATAGCAACGAGCAGCGCCGCCAGGAACTGATCGAGTGCGCCATGTACTTCAAGGGGCTGTGGGATCAACGCATCGACCGCCCCGAGGGTAACGATCTGATTACGATGATGGCGAATTCGCCGGCCACGCGCGAAATGCCCTTCCTCGAATTTCTGGGCAACCTGCTGTTGCTGATTGTCGGCGGCAACGACACCACCCGCAACTCGATCAGCGGGGGGGTCATTGCGCTCAATCAGAACCCCGATCAATATGAGAAGCTGCGCCAGGATCACTCACTGATCGGCAGCATGGTTCCCGAAATCATCCGCTGGCAGACCCCGCTGACCCACATGCGCCGGACCGCGCTTGAGGATTGCGAGATCGGCGGAAAACGCATTGCCAAGGGAGACAAGGTGGTAATGTGGTATCTCTCGGGCAACCGTGACGAAACGGCGATCGACCGGCCGGAAGAGTTCATCATCGACCGCAAGAACCCGCGCCAGCACCTTTCATTTGGCTATGGCATCCATCGCTGCATGGGCAACCGCCTGGCCGAACTGCAACTGCGGATCATCTGGGAAGAAATCCACGAGCGCTTCCGCTTCGTCGAGGTGGTGGGAGAGCCTGAACGCCTGCTCTCCAACCTCGTTCGCGGCATCACCCGCCTGCCGGTCAAGCTTCACGCGCATTGATCAATGCGCCAGGGGAAGGTCACAGTCTTATGGTGAAGGTCACCTTTGTTGCCCACGATGGTCGCCGGTTTCCGGTTGAAATCGGAATTGGCATGACGGCGCGCGAAGCGGCGCTGTTCAACGAAGTTCCGGGCATCGACGGCGATTGTGGGGGCCAATGCGCCTGTGCCACATGCCATGTTCACGTCGATCCCGCCTGGATCGACCGGGTCGGGCGGCTTGCGGATGGCAGCATGGAAGCCGATCTGCTCCAGTTCGCCGAAGGGACCACGGCGGAAAGCCGGCTGGCCTGCCAGATCACGCTTGATGCCCAGCTTGACGGGATTGTGCTTCACCTTCCAGAGCAACAATATTGACCTTAGTATTTTTAGTCACTCCCTGATCTGCACCTCGACGGTGCAATGAGCCGCCCCGAAATTGCCGGAGGCCATTTGGCTTGAGTAGGCTGCGATAGGTGTGTCGTCCAGTATGGCGTGGTATCGTTCTCGGCTTTGGCGGGCGGCATATTGCCGATCGGCTTGAGCAACCGCCTGTTGTTGAACCTGTCCCCCGTCAGAACATTTGGCACAGATCGCGGCGTAGGATTGCGGGGTACTCGCCTCGTCTGGTTTGATGTTTAGGCGGCGAGCCTGCGCTGTTGCAAGCGCCGATATTCGAGTGTCTTTCGCTTGATCCTTTCTCTTCGTTTGATGATGGATGGTGCGCTGCCGAAGTAGACATCGGCAGGCGTCACGTTGTTGAAACGCTGATGATTGGAAGGCTCGACGAAGGCCTCGACCTGTTGTTCAAGATCACCGGGTAGGAAGTAGTTTTCCAGCAGCACGCGGTTCTTGAGCGTCTGATGCCAGCGTTCGATCTTGCCCTGGGTCTGCGGTTGGAACGGCGCACCACGCACGTGGCTCATGTTCTTCCCATCGAGATAGTCGGCAAGATCGCTCGCGATGTAACTCGGGCCATGGTGGCGCTCCGCGTCGTCTTCGACTCCGCTGAGCAGAGGCAGTCTTTACAGCATATTGGCGTGATCGCAGCCCGAAGCGTCGAGTGCCATGTCGAGCGTGTCGGTGACGTCTTCAGCTTTCGCCGTCGTGCATAGCTTCCAGGCGATGATGTAGCGGGAGTAATCGTTGAGTACGGTGGACAGATACATCCAGCCCCACCCGATGATCTTGAAGTAGGTGAAGTGTCCTCCGGCTTCGCCTCCGTTCAGCTGCACTTTCGGTCTGCCATATCTCGTTGGGTTAGGTGGTCTTGTGCTGGAACTCGTTGGCAGCCTCGATCACCATGTAGACCGGACTGGGTCCTCGTCGGGCAGCGCGACACTCACACGACCAAGGAAGTGACCGCCTAAACCCTCAAGTCGTCTGATCTCGATCTCCCCGAGTGGATTGGCTTCGAGCGAAGCCGCGATTTTGCGGAGTAGCGTAGGCGTGAGCATGGAGAGAACCTGGTCACTCCGGTTAAGAACGCAACGCGGAGCAAGTTCAAATCGCTTCGTCAGACATCCTCATTCTGATCCACTCATCAATGTCGGCATCGGCCCAAGCAACTGTATAGCCACCAAGTTGAACCGGCTTCGGAAACTTACCCTCGGCCATCCAGCGATAGATCGTCGAACGGCCAAGCCCGACACGATGTTGAACCTCGGGCAGGCGAATGAGCCGGGTGACTCGGCGGGCTTCGGTCGCTCCCTTGTCGATCTCTTCACCCACGATGGCCTCCTTCGACACCGGCAAAGACGTCGCCGAGCATCGCATCCTTGCGTTCGAGTTCGTCGATGTGGTCGGAGAGCAGGCGGGCGACGCGATGCGCCGTGCCCTTTGCCCAGCGCGGCTTCACGTCATGCACTTGATTGCCCAGGACACGCTCGAGCGCAGAAGGCAGTTCGCCGGAAAAGTCCTCGAAGAACTGCGCGAGGTCCGATTGCAGCCACGCAATCGCGTGATCGCCGCTGCTGACGAGGAACAGAAGCAGATGTGCGTGCGGCGCGACGCCGCTTGCGGCAAGAATGCGCAAGGCTTCACCGAGGCTGGCCGAGCGTTCGCCGGCAAGGACGCGGCGCAGGGCATCCTTATGGATCTGCGCGTCGCGCGCGATGTCGCAGCGGGCCCTTCCGCTGGCTTCAACGGCAGCCAGTAAAAGCTTGGCGAGGTCGGCGCGAACCTGTTGTTCGGCAAAGAGCGCCATGTCAGTCATCGACGAATCCCTTTCTCTAGTGGTGATCGATTCACTGGCTAGCTCGAAAGGAAACCTGTAGGAAAACGAAAAGAACAATTAGAGAACATAAAGGAAGTCGCGAATCAGCTTCCTCCGACGACTCGCGCGAATTTCGGCCGCCGGCGCGCATAGCGCGGCTCGCTTCGCTCAGAAGCCGGCGCAGTCGGCGCTGGTTCGCGATCAACCTGCGCGAATCCCGGCCTGCGCACCTTCAGATGTCGCTTTTTGCTTGGCCGCCAGCCCCAAAATCCAGTTCCCGATTTCCTACAGCCCGGCTCCGGAGAGAGGAAAGAACATACAGCGAACGCATCGCTGGCTGATGTTCAATTCCTCGAAAGGTTCCATCCATGACCACCAAGACTGCCCTTCCGGCCCTGCAGCGCACGCTCAACCGTGCTCGTGGCCGCGACTACATTCTTCCCGCCTGCGTGGCGCTGGCCTGCGCCGGGGCCGCCTTCGCCGGCGCCGACACCACCTTCGATCCCGCGCTGACCAAGTTCACCGACTTCCTCGAAGGCTCGGGCGGCAAGATCATCACCGTGCTCAGCCTTGCGGGCGGTCTGATCGGTCTCGCCTCCGGGCGCTTCTCGCTCGGCCAGGTCGCGGTGCCGGTCGGCGTCGGGATCGGTGTCGGCACCGGCGTGCCGATCGTCACCTCGGTCGTGACCGCAGTCATCTGATCAGCGGATCCGGTCACGACAGGAGGGCGGCATGGCCGACAGGTACCTCGTTCCACGGCGGCTCGACGACCCGGAGCTCATCGGCTTCTGGACCATCGACGAGTTTGCAGGGATTCTCATTCCCTTCGCCTGGGGCATTCTCTCGCAGCATATCTTCATCGGTATCGGCCTGGCCGCCGGGGCCTGGCTTGCCTTGCGGAAGGCAAAGGCACGCGGCGCCGGTTCGGCACTGGTGCATGCTGCGTACTGGTACCTGCCCGGGAGCTTCCTCGGGCTGAAGGCCACGCCGCCCTCCCATTGCCGCCTGTTGGCGGGCTGAGGGAGGCGACCCATGCGAGCAGAATTCGCGCACGAACAGGCGCAGACCTACCTGCGGCAACGCAACCGCTTTGCCGTGCTGGCAGGTGTCCTCGGCCTGACCACGCTGGTCAGCCTCGGCGCCGCGGTCACCCGCGACGAGCAGGTGGTGCTGGTGCCGATTACCGCCGAGCGGATCACCGTCTCGAGCGGTGGGATCGATGCGCCCTATCTCGAGCTCGTCACCCGCGACACGGCGCTGATGCTCCTCAACCGGGCGCCCGAAAGCCTCGATTACTGGATGACGAACATCCTGAAGCTCGCCGATCCCGCCGCGCACGGCCGCCTCAAGGCCGAGCTCGTCCAAATCGTCGAGGAACAGCGCGGCTCGGACATCAGCCAGGCCTTCGTGATCGCGGAAATGCACGTCGACCCCAAGGCCCTGACCTCGACCGTCACCGGCACGCTCAAGACCTTTGTCGGCACGCAGGTGATCGCGAGCCAGCGCCGCTCCTTCCGTTTCCGCTGGTCGAAGCGTGGCCTCAGCCTTGCGCTCGCCGGCTTTGAGCAACTTCCCACCGACAAGGAGGAACCCGGCCAATGAGCCTTCTCCCATCTCCCCTCGCTGCTGCGCTTGCCGGAACCGGCCTTGCCTGTTTCGCGATCGGCGCGACAAGGCGCCCCGATCCCGGGCTCAAGCTGACCGGCCTCGCCGTGCTTGCCTTCGCGCTCGCGCCGGTCCCGGCGTATGCCGACCAATTCGTCGAAGCGGCCGACAACGCGACCATCGACTGCGAGCTCGCTCGCGGCGAACTCACCCGGATCGCGCTTATCGATGACGGCTTTGCCAATGTCTCGAAGATCGCGAGCGGTTTTCCCTACAATGATTTCCAGGTGACGCACGAGCCAGTGCGCGGAGACATCTATATCTCCGTGCCCCCGCAATTTGCCGCTGCCCGGGTCAGCTTCTTTGCGACCAGCAAGGCGGGCTACGTCTACAAGTTCGCCTGCCGTCTCGGCGGCGAGGAAGCGACCCAGCTCTTCATCACCAATCCCGCGCTCGCTAAAGCCGCGGCCACCGAATGGGAGACCGAGACCGGTCCCGAGGACGCCGCGATCCGCCTGATCGAGGCGATGGCGAGCGATGCCGTCCTGCCCGGATTCACTGCCCGCGCCGAACTGTCGGCTCCGCGGCGTACCGGCGGGATCGAGGTCCAGCTGGTCGCCGAATACCAGGGCGATGAACTTACCGGACAGCGCTTCCTCGTGCGCAACCTCGGCCAGGAAAGCCTTGCGCTTGGCTCCGAGCGCGAAGGTGCCGCAGGCGCGCTCGCTTTTGCCTATGGCCGCGATGCACTCGCTCCCGGTGAAGCGACCAGTGCCTTCCTAGTCTTTGCCAAGGGAGGACTCGACTGATGGCCGAGGCACCACAGAAGGACGCCGGAAAGAGGCCTCTGCCGGGCTCGCCGGAAGCGCGAGAAAGCGGACGGCGCAACCTCAATTCGCAGATCGCACAGCGCCAGAAGATGCTGCTCGCCGGGATCGGGGCCATCGCGCTCATCGGCGGCGGCATGTTCATTTTCGGCGGCGACGGCGACGAGGCTGGCACCGATGCCAATGGTGCGGCGACAATCGACACCGGCGGCCTCGTCAATCGTAACCTCTCGCAGCGCGAGTTCGTCGCGAGCTACGGTAACCGGCTCGATGCACAGGGCCGCGCGATCAAGGATCTCCAGCAGGCCCAGCTGCCGCGCCCCGAGATCGAACAGGAGCTCGAAGCCCTGCGCAGCGAGAACGCGCAGATGCGCTCCGACGGCCAGGCGGCGATCGACGCGATCTCGGCCGAGAATGCCAATCTGCGATCACAGCTGAGCGAAGCTGCGAAGGCACCTGCCGCCGCGCCGCCACTGCCACCGCCACCTGCCTATGGACCCGGCGTCGGCACCGGCGGAGCTGTCCAGCCACCGCAAGGAGCGCCGGAAACGCAAGGCGGACAGCTCAGCCTGATGAGCTTCAGCGCGGAGACGGGCAAGGACGGCAAGCCGCGTGCGGCAGAGACTGCGCCAGCCTTGTTGCTCGAAGCGAGCCGCGATTACCTTCCGCCCAACAGCTACGCACCGGCAACGGTCATCGTGGGTGTCGATGCCTCGACCGGCGTTGCCAGCCAGAGCGATCCGCTTCCCGTGGTGCTCCGGATCACCGGTCCGGCCCGCTCGGTGATGCGCGGCAACAAACTGCTCACCACCGATATCACCGGCTGCCTCGTCAATGGCGCGGCGCGCGGCGATCTCTCGGCGGAGAAGGTCTACGTCAAGCTGGTGCGCATGACCTGCGCGCAACCCGGTGGGCGCTTCGCGGTGAGCGAGGTCAAGGGGTTCATCTCCTTCGCCGGAAAGTCGGGCGTGCGCGGCCGCGTGGTCAGCCGCGAAGGCAGCCTTGTCAGCCAGGCGCTGCTCGCCGGGATTGTGGGCGGCTTCGGCCGCGGATTTTCCGCCAACGCCAACGGCATTTTTACCGGCCAGGTCGGCGCCAACGGTCAGCGCGAGGCGCTGTCGCCGACCGACATCCTCGCCGGTGGCTTTGGCCAGGGTGCCGGCGAAGCCGCCGACACCGTCAGCCGATACCTCATCGAACGCGCCGAACAATACCAACCCGTCGTCGAGATGCCGACCGGCATCGAGGTCGAGATCGTCTTTCTCGACGGCGTCCACGTCAGGAGCCCCTCCAAATGAACTACAATGACTCGCCGCCAAGCCTGAAGGCGCGCGCCGCCCACCTTGCCCTTGCCCTCTCGAGCGCCGCCGCCGTGCTGACGCTCGGCGTCTCTGCCGTCACTGCGATGCCTGCGAGCGCCGCGGGCATGGCGAGCGATGTCGCGCAGGCGCTGAAACTGCGGCTGCCCAAGACCCCGATCGATGCGATCAGCTGCGACACGCTCGGGCCCTGGTGCGAAGTCGTCTCGGGTGACACGCTGTTCTACATCGACGAGACCGCCCGCTACCTGTTCGTAGGCCGTCTCTACGACATGGAAGAACGGCGCGACGTCACTGCCGCCCGCCTGCTCGAACTCAATCCCGATCTGCTCGCGGCCGGTGCGGCGCGCGTAGCCAGTGACGCGCCGGCGGGACGCGACGAAACGCCTGTCCAGGCGGCCGCCAACCATGTCGACCTCTCGTCGCTTCCGGCTGCCGGCGCGATCCACTGGGGCAACCTCAAGGGCGAACGCCTGGTCGTCTTCTCGGATTTCCAGTGCGGGTATTGCCAGCGCCTGACCGCCGAACTCGCCAAGGCCAAGGTTCATGTCGAAGAGCGACCGATCTCGATCTTCGGCGCGGCAAGCCGCAAGATTTCCGAGGCGGTGCTGTGCGCTAAGGATCCGGCAAAGGCACTCCATGCGGCCTATTCCGGCCAGGCTCTGGCGACTGATAAGACCTGCAAGGAGGCCAAGGCACTCGATGCCAACGAAGCCTTCGCGAAGGCCAACGGGTTTGCCGGAACTCCGGTCATCGTGCGCGCCCGCGATGGGGCGGTGCTTCATGGCTACCGCGATGCCGCGGCGATCCGCCGCTTCGTCGCCGAAGGCAAGGGAGTGGCGCAATGAGCCGGCTTCCAATCCTTCGCGCCATGGTGCTCGCTGCGCCGCTCCTCCTGGCCAGTGGCTGCGCCAGCCTCGGCGGCAACGTCAAAGGCAGCTTTGCCTGCCGGGCTCCGGAAGGGACCTGCGCGCCGACTTCCGCGATCGATGCCGGGGCGACCGGCATTGAAAAGGCTGACACGGTTGACGCGCATCGGACGGTGACCCCGACCGGCGAAGCGGTTCGTCGCCTGCTGGTCGTGCTGACAGGCTACCGTGACGCGGCGGGCCGCGACCATGAGGCGCGCGTCGTTCACCTGACGCTGCCCGAACAGGCAGGGACAGGCTGGCGCACGCCGCAGGGCCGCCGCGAAGTCCTGCGCTCGCTGGCATCGACTATTGCCGCGACGCGCGAGAGCAACCCCGCAACCGATTTCCAACCGCCAAAAATCCAAGAGGCAGACACATTGCCGGAACAGCTGTTCATCCCCTCGCAGCCCGTTCCGGCGATGCCCGGCGCTGACGCGCCGGAACCCGGGGGACCTGGCTCGTTTTCCCCTCCCCGCGAGCCGGTCCCCCAACCTGACATGACCGAAGGAGAGAGCCAGTGACGCTATCCCTTGCTGCCGCGCGCGACGCACTCTCGCGGGGCCTGTTTGCCGACACGGCTCGGCCCGAAAAGCCGCGGGCGCATTTCGGGCTCGATATGCTCTCGGACTGGCTGCCCTACCGGGTCTATGACGAGGGGGCGAAGCTCTACCGCAACGCCCGCTCCAAAGGCTTCGTGCTCGAAGTCACCCCGCTGATCGGGGCCGACGAACGGACCGGCGAGATCCTCGGTCAGTTCTTCTCCGAAGGCCTGCCGCAGGGCGCCTGCCTCCAGGTCCTGAACTTCGCATCTCCGCGGATCGGCAGCGTGGTCGGCCCCTGGTTCGCTCCGCGCTACGAGCAGGGCGGGATCTACGAGGCCATCGCCAGAGCGCGCACCAGGCGCCTTTACGATCTCGTCTGGAGCTCGGGCTCGGCGCATGCGCCGTTCCATGCTCGCAACGTCCGGCTGATCGTCTCGCTCGGCGTGCCGGTGCCCGGAAGCGTGACCGACGCGGAACTTTCGGAATGCCGCGAAGGGCTGATGGGCATGCTCCACTCGCTCGGACTGCACGCGCAGGAGCTGCGTCCGGGCGGCCTCTTGGCGCTGATCGACGAGCTCACCTCGCCGACTACCGCGCACGAGACCGATATCCATGCGTGGAACCCGCACGATACGCTTCAGTCCCAAGCGATCCGCCGCGACATCGAGCTCGAGGTCGGCGACGATCGCCTGATCCTCAGGACCGAGCGCTTTCGCGAGACGGGCCGCGACGAGGAGGGCAATCCTGAAGTCGGCGAATGCTATCCCGACCATTTCGATGTGCGGCACTATGCCGTGCGCTCTACCCCTGAGCGCTGGGCACCTTGGGAATGCGCGCGGCTCATCGGCGACATGTTCACCGACAAGCTGCGTTTCCCCTGTCCGACGGCAACCATGCTGTGCCTGGTCTACCCCGACCAGGAAGCTGCTTCGGCGCGCGCGGGCTTCAAGTTCATGCGCACGACCAGTCTCAGCCAGACCAAGAGCGCGCGTTTCTTGCCCAAGCTTGCCGAACAGTCGGCCGAGTGGCGCCACGTCCAGGCCGAACTCCAGGCTGGCAAGAAGCTCGTGAAGCTGTTCTACGGGCTCACCAGCATCTCGCCGCTCGGCCAGGGCGACGCGCATGAACGCATCATCAAGGCGATCTACAAGGCGGCGGGCTGGGACCTTGCCGACGAGCGCTTCCTCCAGCTCCAAGGCCTCGTCGCTGCCTTTCCCCTGTGCCTCGCCGATGGCCTCGCCGACGACATGGCGCGGTTGAAGCGTCTCAAGACCATGCTCTCGACGACAGCGGCACATATCGCGCCGATGCAGGGCGAATATCTCGGCGGCGTAATCCCGCACCTCCTGCTCGTTGGCCGCCGCGGCCAGCCCTTCTGGTGGTCGCCATTCGAGAACGGTGCCGGCAACCACAATATCGCGATCTGCGGCAAGTCGGGTTCGGGCAAGTCGGTGCTGCTGCAGGAACTCTGCGCCGCCCTGCGCGGCGCCGGTGCCAAGGTCGTGGTGATCGACGACGGCCGCAGCTTCGAGCATTCGGTCAAACTGCAGGGCGGACGCTTCGTTGAGTTCACGCTCGCCTCGGGCTTTTCCCTGAACCCCTTCTCGATGGTCGACGATGCCCGCGCACACGAAGACGAGGACTACCGCCTCGACTGCTTCGCCATGATCAAGGCAATCATTGGCCAGATGGCGCGTCCCGGCACCGCGCCGAGCGATACCGAGCGCGGGCTCATCGATCGGGCCGTGACCGCGACCTGGGAGGCACTCGGAAGCGGCGCATCGGTCGACGATGTCGCGCATGCGCTCCATGGATCGGAAAGCGAGGCGGGCCGCGATCTCGCCACCGCGATCGCGCCCTTCTGCCGCGGCGGCAGCTACGGCGGGTTCTTTGCAGGCAAGGCGAGCTTCGCGCTCGACGATGATTTTACCGTCTTCGAGATGAGCGATCTCGCAAGCCGCGAGGAACTGCGCAGCGTCGTCCTTTCGGCGATCATGTTCATGACCAGCCAGGCGATGACCCGCTCGTCGCGAGCAACCAAGAAGCTGCTGCTGATCGACGAGGCCTGGGCCATGCTCAAGGGCGGGTCGATGGGCGAGTTCGTCGAAACCTATGCCCGCACTGCCCGCAAGTACGGCGGCGCGCTCGCCACCGCGACCCAGTCCCTCAATGATTATTACAAGTCCGACGGCGCGCGCGCCGCGCTCGAGAATAGCGACTGGATGCTGGTACTTCAGCAGAAGGCCGAGACGATCGCCGATTTCAGGGCGAACGCGCGGCTCGACATGGACGACCGCACCGAGACGCTGATCCGCAGCCTCAAGCGTTCGGGTACCGAGTACAGCGAGGTCTTCATCAAGGGCCCCGAGACCGAAGCGGTCGGCCGGCTCGTGCTCGATCCCTTCTCGGCGACGATCTACTCCTCCGATCCCGACACCTATGCCGCGATCCAGGACTGCGAGCGGCGTGGGCACAGCCTCGCCGATGCCATTCGCATCGTGGCGGGAGGCGGACAATGATGGTCTCGCATCTCGCCGACCGGACCCCTCCGGCCAACCTCCGCAGCCTGATGCCGTTCCTGCAAGGGAGCTGCTTCGTCCTCATCGAGACCGCACGCTTTGCGGCGACTTCGCTGCTGATCGTGCTGGGATTGCCGCTTGCGCTGTTCCTGTTCGTTGCGGGCTGGGACCTCGGCGGCCTCTTCACCCAGCTCGCCAATCTGTCGGACCGCTACCTCGAAGCCGACGGGCTGCGTCGCAGCCTGTTCAGCCAGGACCTCAAGCTCATGGCCGACCTCCCGATTGCCTATCAGTATCTCACCGGCATCTCGCGCAGCGCCAGCGACATCTTCCGCCAGGTGCTGACGATCAATGCCATGAACCAGGCCATGCACGGCTTTGCAGGGGCGAGCGGCACCGGCAGCATTGACGTCTTCGCGCAGACCCGCGCCGATATTCAGACCGAGCGAACCTATTCTTCGATCGCGCACAACGCGATGAAATGGGTCCCGATCCTCAATGTCGTGCTGACGGTAGTGTTCTACGCGCTGTTCCCTGTCCTGTTTCCGCTGTTCCTGATGCCGCGGACCGGACCCATTGCATTGAGAGGTTACGTCACCGGCTTCTTCTACCTTGCGGCGTGGGGACCGCTCTTCGTCATCCTGCACATGATCCTGATGTTCAAAGGCGCGGGCGATGTCACCGCAGCTGGCGGCAGCACAGGCCTCAGCTTGGCGACTTTTGGCGGTATGAGCGACGTCAACAGCGATATCGGCATCCTGGCAGGCTATCTTGTCGCCTCGATCCCGTTCCTTGCCGGCGGGGTGGCGCGTGGTGCGCTGGCGATCTCGGGCCAGGCAACGAGCTATCTCAACCCGAGCCAGAATGCGGCCGAGGAAGCCTCGCGCGAAGCGAGCACCGGCAATGTCTCGCTTGGCAATTCGAACATCGATAATTCGACGGTGTTTTCCCGCCAGTTTGCGCAGGGCAATCTTGCACCCAACATCGCCTATGGCGCGGCACAGACGCGTGGTTTCAGCGACAGCGGCACGCAGACCACCAGCTTCCCCGATGGAGAGTTCGCTGCTGTCCCGAATTCAAGCTATCCGTTCACACCGACTCTCGGGCAGGACTTTACCGGTCGCCTCGGAACGATGGCGAGCCAGAGCCGGACGCAGAGCGAGACCTATGCCAACCTCGCCCAGCAATCGACGAGCTCTGCGCTCACCCGGTTCAGCGAGATCCGCAACGCCTACAGCCAGGGTCTGAGCTCCGACACGGTCAGCGGCGTCGGTACGAACGACAGCATCGGCACGGCATTCAGCGAAGTCGACAATGCTTCAAGGACGCTTCAGCAGCAGTTTGGCCTTTCCCGGCGCGCGTCAGACGACATTACTATTTCTTGGTTCCTTAACGGCGAAGCAGGAGCCGGAGCAAAGGCCGAAGGCGGAGTACTAAACGCGCAGGCGGGCGTCCGCGGTGGCCGAAATCAGTCGTGGACCGACAGCGATATCGGGATCGCCTCGGAAGACCGTGGCAGGATCATGGGAACGCTGCGGCAGCTTTCGGATAGCCGCAACTGGTCGAACACGCGTGAAGGCTTCCTGCGCGAGACGAGCTCGAGTTCGGTATCGCAGGTGTCAACCAGCTCGTCGGGTCTCAGCCGATCGCTGACCGAAGCCGAAAGCTACACGCGAGAGGCCCGTCGAGCCGAAGAGATGGCCAGCCGCCTCCGCACTTCTCTCGAACAGGCATCGTGCCTGGTAACGCGGAAATCGTCCAGGCTGTCGGTGATCAAATGCCGATTTCGAAAGGCTTTACCCTTTCCTTGGTGAGCTCGGGTTTGTCACTTGCAGGCGAAGCGTTGCCAACATCCTTGTCCTGTGAAAGCCCCTTGGCAGCTGCCGCCTTGAGCCTTTGCGTTACTTCGAGGGCCGACGCTTTCTCGCCGCTGTTGGACTTGATGGCCCGGCCAAGTTTCTCGGCATTGTCTGCAATCAGCGTAAGGCCGTCGCGAAGCCGGGTGACCGTGACCAGGAAGGTCTGCCGATTGGCGAGATTGCGTTCGCGGCTGTCCATCACCGCAATCCCGCGATCAGAGGTCAGTCCCTGCGCCATATGCGCATTGAGGGCATAGGCGAGGTCCATGCGTTTGAGCATGGGGTCACCGCGGCTCAGGCGGAGCTCCTTGCCCGCTGCTGTCTCCACCAAGACGCCCTTTGCGTCGATGGCCACGATCCTCGCCTGGTCGGCGTTGAACAGCCCGCGTTTGTGGTCATTGTCGGTCCAGCGGATCTTGTCACCCTCGATGATGGAAAGCGATTTGCGATCGAAGAGCGACAACCGGCTATCGTTTCCGCCCGGTCGTAAGCGCGCGGGATTGAACTTGCGCAGACGCCCCTTCCTGTCCTCAAGCACGATCTGCTTGCGCGCATGATCGATGTTTTTGACGGTGTAGTCGCCCTTGGAGAGTTTCTGGGTGCTGTCGCGCGAGCGAAAGCTGAGGACCATGCCTGGTTGGTAAGTGCGAAGGTATCGCAGCTCCTCGTGTGTTACATTCATCCGTGAATGAATGGTCAGCCGGCCCGATCGTGGACCAAGCTCGCCATTGGCCTTGAGTCCGCGCTGGACAGCCTCGTTGACCGCAGATCGTAACGCCCGTCCCGACGCGTAGATCGACGTGCGATCCCGATCCGCCGGGCTGAGCGAAAGCCACTTTTCGGCAGCAACAATCGCACTATCCCCATGAGCCTCGAAGGTTGAAGGCGCAAGCGCCCGGAGCGCATCGTCGATGCGTCCCTCCTGCGCGGCGACCTGGGCTCGCCGCAGGACGGGATCGCGGCCGCGTAAATTTACATCCATCTTGGCGCGCTCGATCCCGGCCTGCTGGACGAGGTCGAAAGGCTTACCGGCATCGACGGCACCAAGTTGTCGCCTGTCGCCGACGAGAACCAGGCGCTGGACTTCGGCAAGGTTCGCCAGCCGTACCAGTTTGGCCTTGTCCTCGTTCGATACCATCGACGCCTCGTCTAGCACCAGGACATGGTCTCCGAGCGCGCTCCGAGCCTCGCCAAGCAGGGAGGCATTTCCCGGCTCGTGTAGAAGCCTGCCCCATTGAGCGAGAAAGCGGGCGATGGTCATCGAACGGATGCCGGTATCGCGCTCGAGCATCTGGACGAGCGTGTTCTGCACGGCGAGCCCCAGCACCTGCTTGCCTTCCTCGCGGAGCAGCTGGGCGACCGGCTTCATCACGCTGCTTTTGCCCGCCCCGGCTATGCCCTGGATCGCTACGATCCTGTCACGCGACGAAAGGACAATCCGTAGCTGCGAATGACGGTTATGTCGGCGGCTGCAGATGGCACGCGAGCAGAAAACGGGATTGCCCTCCTCGTCGCTCATCGCCTCGGAGCGAAGATTGCCGTCCTCGTCGGCGAAGACCTGCATCAATCGCACCGGGAAGCTCTTCGTAAGGTAGTCGATGACGTATTCACGCGGGGACAGATCGATATCGAGCGCTTCGCGTTCCTCCACGGTAAGGTCGGCGAGGCGCCGGTCGAGCATGGCCTCGGCGGTCGAAACCAGCTGCACGACAACCGAATGGTCTTCGCCAAGCGCCGCGACCATCGCGGGGATCAGGCTCGGCAATTTCATCGAAAGCAGGAGCTGGGCAAAGAAGCGCTGCTTGGTGCCTTCGAAGATCGAGAGCGCTGCAGCCTTGGCATTGCGGTTGAGCGTATCGCCGCTGTCCTCGTCGACCACACGGGTTGCTTCGAGCGCAGCTTCGAGGTTGCGGTGAATGATCGCCCAAACGTCCGGCTGGGGTGCCGCGACCGACCCCATGGCGACCGATTCCACAAGCGGAGTGGGATGGGCCGGCGCACCTTTGATCGCGATGCGGCTGGGCCGGTAAGGCAGATAGATGCCGGTCTGTTCAGGCACCGGCGCGGGGTCGGCCAAGGGCACGCTCGATTGCATCCGGGTTCCAAAGGCCCGATTCGTTCAGGAATGTCGATGCTGTCGCACGGAGTCCGTGCGCGGTGACTTCTTCTTTCGAGTATCCCATGCGACGGAATGCGGCATTGAGCGTGTTTTCACTCATGGGACGCTTGGAGCTGCGCGCAGATGGGAAAACATATCCTTCGCGGCCGAGCATCTCGGCCAGATCAGTGAGATAGCCTCTAACCTGTTTGGAAAGCGGGACGGCATGCGCTCGGCGCGCTTTCATTTTACCGGCAGGGATCTTCCAGACCCCATCGACGAGGTCGATCTCATGCCATTCGGCGTGCCGGAGTTCGCCGGGGCGTACGAACACATGCGGCGCGATCTGCAAAGCTAACTTCGTCACCATGTAGCCAGTGAAGTCGTCGATGGCGCGCAGCAGCCCGCCAAGCTCGGTGGGCTCGAGGATTGCAGCATAATGCGTGGCTCTCGGCGTTACGAGAGCACCCTTCAGCATACTGGTCGGATCGGATTTGCAGCGGGTCGTGGCGACACCGTAGCGAAACACGCGGCCTGCGAATGAACGGCATTTCTGGTCACGTCCGTCAATGAGGTGTAATTTGGGGTGTGGTCACCGGGCTGCATGGTC
>NZ_LSIS01000490.1:0-3889 GCF_001556365.1 Blastomonas sp. CCH1-A6
AGCTGGCCGTGGCGGGTCAATCGGTGACGATCTGCCTCGCCGACGAGATCGATTGCTCGCGCGGCGACGTGATCGCGACGGCCGACCAGCCGCCCCAGGCCGCCGACCAGTTCGAGGCGACGATCGTGTGGATGGACGACGATGCCATGCTCGTCGGCCGCTCCTATTGGCTCAAGCTCGGCACGCAGATCGTGTCGGTCACGGTGCAGCAGCCCAAATATACCGTGAACGTCAACACGCTCGAGCATCTCGCCTGCAAGACACTGGAGCTGAATGCGATCGGCGTTGCCGAGATCGCGACCGACAAGCCGCTGGTGTTCGAACCCTATGCCGACAGCCGGACGCTGGGCGGCTTCATCCTGATCGACAAGATCACCAACCGCACCGTCGGTGCCGGCATGCTGCATTTCGCGCTGCGTCGCGCGCAGAACGTGCACTGGCAGGCGACCGATATCACGCGCGAAGTGCATGCGAGCCTCAAGAACCAGAAGCCCAAGGTGCTATGGTTCACCGGGCTGTCGGGTTCGGGCAAGTCGACCATCGCCAACGAGGTGGAAAAGCGGCTCAACCTGATGAACCGCCACACCTTCCTGCTCGATGGCGACAATGTCCGCCATGGCTTGAACCGTGATCTCGGCTTTACCGAAGCTGACCGGATCGAGAATATCCGGCGCGTCGGCGAGGTGGCCAAGCTGATGGCCGATGCGGGCCTGATCGTGCTGACCGCGTTCATCAGCCCGTTCCGCGCCGAGCGCGAGATGGTCCGAAAGATGCTGCCCGAGGGCGAATTCGTCGAGATCTTCGTCGACACCCCGCTCGAGGTGGCCGAGGCGCGCGATGTGAAGGGGCTGTACAAGAAGGCCCGTTCGGGTGTGCTGAAGAACTTTACCGGGATCGACAGCCCCTACGAGCCGCCCGAGGATCCGGACATCCGAGTCAACACGGTCGAGATGACGCCAGAAGAGGCGGCCGAGCATATCGTCCGCCAGCTGATGCCGCTGAAATGAGCATGAACGACGCAGAGCTTGCCGCGCACCTAGCGCATGCTGCCGGGCAGACGCTGCTGGCGGTACGGATGTCGAGCGGGCTGGAAGGCCAATCGCTCGGCAAGGCGGGTGATGCTGCCGCCAATGCCTTTCTGTGCGAGGCGCTACGCCGCGAACGTCCGGACGACGGGCTGCTGAGCGAGGAAGAAAAGGACAATCCCGCACGGCTGAGCAAGAGCCGCGTTTGGATCGTCGATCCGGTCGACGGCACGCGCGAATTTGGCGAGGCGCGCTGCGACTGGGCGGTGCATGTCGCACTGGCGATCGACGGCGTCGCCACGATCGGCGCAGTGGCCTTGCCCGGGCTCGATCTGGTGCTTCGGTCCGACCAGCCGCAGCCCCTGCCACCCGGCGCGCCGATCCCGCGCATGTTGGTGAGCCGATCGCGCCCGGCCAGGGAAGCACTGGCCGTCGCCGAACTGCTGGGCGCCGAGCTGGTGCCTATGGGCAGCGCCGGCGCCAAGGCGATGGCCGTGGTGCGTGGCGAGGCGGAGATTTATCTGCACACCGGCGGGCAATATGAATGGGACAGTTGCGCGCCGGTTGCTGTTGCTGCGGCGCACGGTCTGCACGTCAGCCGCGCTGATGGCGCGCCGTTGGTCTATAATCAGCCGGATACCTACATGCCCGACCTGCTGATCTGCCGTCCCGAATGGGCCGAGCGGGTGCTGACGGCGATGCGTTCGCTGGCTGACTGACCTTCAGGCTGGCTGGCCGTCAGGCGGGCTGAGGATTGCCGAGCAGATTATAGGGATCGATGCCGCGCGCGCGCAGCCGCTCGTGCGCCAGGGCGTAATATCGCGGCTCATCGATGTTCAGCCGCTTGCGCGCTGCAACCAGCGGCTCGGCAAGCAGCGAGAGCATCGACTGCTCGGCGATGCGGGGACACGCCTTGCCCAGCCTCTTGGCTTCCCCGACAGCCTTCAGCACCGGCGCATCGCTGCGGACGGTCCGCGTGATGTTGAGCGCGGCCATATAGGCGATGAAGATGTTGCCCGGCGATGGATTCTGGCCATAGGTGAACGCCAGCACCGAGGCCTCGCCCAGCGCGTCGCGGCCATAGCCGGTGAGAACGTGCAACAGATCATGCGTGTCGCGCAGCCGGTTGACATACCATTCGACCATGTCGCCATAGCGGCGGTTGCCTTGGAACCGGTCATATTCCGCGACCAGCCCGGCAGCGGACAGCCCTTCGCGCTCCATGAAATCGACATAGGCATGCGCGACGCTGCCCTTGGGCATCGCACGCAGCCGGGCGTGATCGTCAAGAATGTCGGGCAGATAGGGTTCGGTCATCCGCAACTGGCGCCCGAAATCGCTGTACACGAAGGCGCGGATCTCATCGACCAGCTTCAGCCGCGGCAGGCACTGAAAGATGTGGAAGACCTGCTCGGTATCTTCCTTGTCCGCAATCAGCTTGCGAAAATGGTGCATGGCCCGGAACGGGCGGAACTTCGGCACGGGCCGCTCGGGATGACGGAATATCGGCTCGGACATGGTCAACCTTTCTCGCCCTCTCACTGACAATCGTGTCAATAGCATGCGGCGCAAAGGTTGAAAAGTCGTGTCATCGCCGGTGACACATCATCAGAAGTCGATCGCGATGCCCTTGTGCTCCCAGTCGCCGAAACGGGTCGGCCCCTTGGCCGCCTCCTCGGCATCACGCTCGGCGATCGGCTGCGGCACCGGCACCGGCGGCGATTTGCCCCAATGCGCGGGCGGCTTGACATGGTCGGGGCGGCGCGTCGCGCGGGGGGTATCTGGCATGCTGCGTCCCTTGGGCTGGGCCGGCCGATCAATTGAAAACCGGCGCGGCATTCCTACATTTCGTCCGGGCATATGGGGCGTGCCGGGCGCGATGTGAAGCGCCGGGCATGCAATGTCAGACAAGGATTTTGAACCGAGATGAACGGATTGAAGACCACCATGCTGCTGGCAGCGCTCACCGCGCTGTTCATGGCTCTGGGCTATACGCTGGGTGGATCGGGCGGCGCGGTCATCGCACTGCTGTTCGCGGCCGGCATGAACCTGTTCACCTTCTGGAACGCCGACAAGATCGTGCTCAAGATGCACAATGCGGTCGAGGTGAGCGCTGAGAGCCACCCGGATTTCTACAATCTGGTCGCGCGGTTGGCGCAGCGCGGCGGTCTGCCGATGCCGCGGGTCTATGTCATCGATCAGGCCGCGCCCAACGCCTTCGCGACGGGCCGCAATCCCGAGAATGCTGCCGTGGCTGCGACCACGGGCCTGCTGCAGATGCTGAGCCGCGACGAGATCGAAGGCGTGATGGCGCACGAACTCGCGCATGTGAAGAACCGCGACACGCTGATCATGACCATGGTCGCGACGATCGCGGGTGCCGTCTCTATGCTGGCTAATTTTGGCCTGTTCTTCCGCGACGACAATCGCAACCCCTGGGCGGCGATGCTGGCGGTGTTCGTCGCGCCCTTTGCCGCGATGATCGTGCAGATGGCGATCAGCCGAACGCGCGAATTCGGCGCGGACCGCGGCGGTGCGGAGATCAGCGGCAAGCCGCTCGCGCTGGCATCGGCGCTGGCGCGCATCTCGAACCAGGCGCAGCGGATTCCCAATCCGGTGGTCGAGCGCAACCCGGCCGCTGCGCAGCTGTACATCGTGCCCTCGGGCGTGCGCGCATTGTTCTCGACGCATCCCGATACCGGCGACCGCATCGCCGCGCTGGAGGCGATCGCCCGCGAACAAGGCAGCGCCCCGCCCCCACCCCGCCGCGGCAGCGCGCTCGATCCGCTCGGACGGGGGTGAGCTTTACTCTCTCCTCCCGCGCGCGGGAGGAGAGATCAATAGTTCGTTCAAAATCGTCCTCG
>NZ_LSIS01000491.1:0-2078 GCF_001556365.1 Blastomonas sp. CCH1-A6
ACCGGATTTGTTCGCCCTTAGCGTGCAGATACGTCACTTTCGTGTAGTCACCCCTGACTGAGGATCGCGTAGCAGACCTTCAGCCATCCACCCATGACCGGCCATTGGGCAAGCTCACAACATCGCCCAGAAGCCGACATGCCCAGTGAACCGGCGTCTGTCCGAGACGTCCGCACTGGAGACGGCTCCCGCAGGAGCCGCGGTCCGACAGGCCTGGTTAGTCGCGCGCCGAGGCGGCGGCATTTGTCGCCGACCGTGCGGGCGGCAAACAGGCCGCCAGCGGCGGGACCGAGAGCCGGCGGGGCTGTCAGAAACGCAAGGCCCGGGCAAAGCCCGAGCCGATCAAAAAGTCCCGCTCATTATAGCCGCAGCGCGTAAGCGCGGTTCGCGGCCAAATGCGTCAGCGATCGCCACCCGAAGGGCCGAGACCCCTCAGGGGCTCGGTGAAGCCACGGGCGCACTGAGCCCCGCGAAGATGGGGTCCAAGCGCACGAGGCGGAATAGAGCGCGGTCCCGGCCAGAGGTCGGGAGACGTCACCGGCTGCTTATCACATCGGAGCACAGGTAGGCGTGAACCAAGGTCTGCTTCCATAACAGCGGGCTTCCGTATCCGATGGGAGATAACTCAATCACTCCGCCTTCCAGAGCGTCAATTCCTAGCCAGAGGTCCGTCGTGCCGCTGCGGCCTCCTCATCGGAGGGACGCTTTTCGCCAGCATCTATGCGCGCCTTGGCAGCTTCCCAGATGGCGGGTATTTCAGCGAAAGCCGCCTCGCCTGCTTCCCAGTAGTATTGAAAGAATGCCTGGATCAGCGGCAGCCGGACCGAGTAAAGGTCATCGGTTGCAAAGCCAATGTCGAACCGGATTATGGGCGCGAATGGGTAGCTTCGGTTGGTGGGTTCGATTTCGGGGTTGGTCGTGAAGGCGAGCGACTTCTCGATGACCTTCGCTCGCAAGGCCTCATAGATCGGTTCAATGCCCTCGTCCCATTCAACGTCTTCGACAGCCTCGGTCAGGATTCGGCGTGTTTCGTGCCGTGAGGTCCAAGCCGTCTCGGGAAGGCGGCGGATGATCGCTATAATCGCTCGACGCTGTGCCGCTATCACGGTTTGCGAGAAGTCGCGCCAGTCGTCCCAGATGGCGTCGTCGTCGTAGACGTCGTTTTAGGCTGACCTGAAATAATCTGCGAGCGCTTGTCGGACGATTTCGGATTGATCTACCCGCTGGGACTGGGCCGCAGCCTTCAGATGGTGCTCGAGCTGTTCATCGAGAGCTACCTCAAAGAGTGCCATTGCATCATGCTCCTCAGTTGCAATGTGCGGGATTATTGCGCTTTTTTGTTTCAGCGCAATGCGTCGTGTTGTTCGGTCCACGCACCTTGGCGATCAGGTCGACTGTGCATTCACCCAGCACGCTTGACAGCTCGTGTTCTTATAATGTTCTAACGCAGCCATGAGCAGCAAACGTCTCGACACCCTCGCCGATCTGGTTCGCCACGGCCTCAACGCGCAGGTAGAATGTCTCGGATGCCACCGCGTTGTGATCGTGCCAGCGGCCACGCTCCGAGACCGATGCTTTGCCAAATCCATCCCGATGAAGCTGGAGATCGTCGCGCGGCATTTGCGCTGCAGTTGCGGTCACCGCGGGACGAAGCTGGACGCCACCGGTGTCCAGCTGTCGCCCCCTTGAAAGGGTTTGGGCGACGCCTGCGCGCCGCCCTGCCGGTCAGAGAAACTCGACGTTCTCGGCGATGATCTCGCAGCCGTAGCGGTCATTGCCGTCGGCGTCCTGCCAGCGCGAGTAATGGATGCGGCCCGTCACAGCGAGCTGGTCGCCCTTGGCCTTGTGCTGGCGCAGCGGAAGCCCGAGGCCGTTGAAGACAGTGATCTTGTGGAATTCGGCGTCCTTGACGGGGTAGCCGGTTTCCGGATCCTTCTGGACCTTGCCGTCGCGGATGACGGGACGCTCGGTCACGAGGATCAGTTCGGTGATGCGGGTGTCGCTGCGATCGCGGGCAACAGGGTCCTTGGCGAGACGGCCGACGAGGTTGACGATGTTCATTGCAAGAGCCTCCTTGG
>NZ_LSIS01000492.1:0-912 GCF_001556365.1 Blastomonas sp. CCH1-A6
TCCATGAGGCCGAAGACCCGGCAGGCATGGGTGTCTTCAGCCTGGCGGGCAAGGAAACCCGGATCAGCTCGCGTCATACCGATGCCGACATCGGATGGTCGGTCCATGTCCCAGCGGATGGCTGGACCGGTGCGCAGGACATTGCCGTGCAGCCCCTTGCTCGCCCCGTCGGGACGACAATCAGCTTCCTGATGCCCGGCGTGAGCGAGCAGACCACCGAGCGGATTCTGCGCGAGGTCGCGAAGTTCTACCCGCTGCCGGTGTTCTTCAATGGCACGGAAATGCCACGCGAGGACTTTCTCGCCAAAGCAATCTACATCGCCGAGTGGAACGGCAGCCAGATCGGCGTGTTCGAAGGGCGCGAATACCACCAGGACCCCACCACGAATTTCTATGGGATGGTGCTCACCCGCAAGCTTGCCAGCGTCTCGGAGAGCCTTGGCGGCAAAACATACCATGCCCGGCTCGATATCGGGGCCACCCCGGGCCTTGCCCTTGTGCTCCCGGCGCGCAAGGAATTCGTCGAGAATGCCGCGTTTGCGGCGCTTCAGGCGGCCTGCAGGCGCACGATCTATGCCGCGCTGGCGCACAGAGGCCAGCACCGGCTTTCCTTCGAGAACTGGAAGGAAGCGCGCGATCTTGGGGTTGCCCTGCCGGAGGCCGACCCCTGCCTGCCCCGCTGGCATGCTGCCATTGCGGAGAGCGACAACGTCAATGTCGAGTATGAGGAAATCGCAGCAGGTGCGGACACGATCCTTGTCGCGGATCTTGAGCCCGATATTGCCCAGGGACTGGAGCGCGCGCTGCGCGACCACCCCTTGCGCCCGCACCTCGTCGAGAACCATCCCGCATACGCTGGCTATGGCTGGTATGACGCGCTGCATCAGCTCGGCAACGTGCGCTTCTATGTTG